>NZ_JBFAPH010000014.1:12337-41261 GCF_040675635.1 Streptomyces sp. NPDC049577 | reverse complement strand
GCGCTCTCCACCAGCAACCGCGGGACGCTCAGGTTGAGGCTGATGGCGCGCGCCTGTATCTGTATCGCCTCCTCGTCGGACATCTTCACGTCCGCCCGATGACGCCGACCGCCCTGCGCACGCGGCTGTCGGCCCGGGCTCCTGCGTCGTGCCTTCCGCACGGCCTGGTCGTTGTTCTCATCGACCGTCACGACCGAATTCCCCTCCCAGCGAAGCGACCCCCGAAGATCGGGGGACCACACGCAGTGTGCGCCGCTGGCCGCCCGCCGGGCCAGCACAAATCGATCAGCCCGGCTGATCGAATATCTTGCTCCCGCGTGGTGATCGCCGTCTGTCAACTGCGGATCGTGAGGCGGCCTGGTGAGCACCACCGACGGCGGGTCGTCGGCCGACTGCACGCGCGGGGGATAAGGCGTTCGCTCGGTGGTACTTGATCGCTAGTCTGCCGATATGACTGACGCCATTGGTATCCCCGCCGCCGAAGCGGCGGCCCGCGCACTCCTCGATGCGCGGCTCGCACCGATCCGGGAACTCGCAGCAGCACGGAACGAGCTCAAGGCGGCCGCAGACAATTACGCGCTCGCGTACGCCGCTTCGACGGCGGCCGGCTGGAGCACCGACGAGCTGACGGCACTCGACTACGAGGAGCCCGGTAAGCCCACGAAGCGCCGCTCGCGCGCGACAACCGGCAAGGCTCGGCGCGGCACGGGCAAGCGCGGACAGGCTGCCGAAACCGCTGCTGTTTCGGTCCCCGAAGCTCGGTCAGACAACGGCCAAGACTCGCCCGCGACCGCCGCGCCGGCTACGGCCGCTGCCGTCCAGCAGTAGCAGCGCAACGTCGCGAAGAGTGCCCGTGCTGGAAGGCGCCGGAGGGGCTACCACGGCGACCATCGCAGGCATCTCCGGCTGACCGTGACGTCGTAGAGAAGGGCCCCGCTTCGCGGGGCCCTTCCCGTAGTGCGCGCATCCCTCCCCGGCCGTTCCCGTGTCCGGCCGGGCTCCTCCGCGTCAAGGTCGTACGTCCGCTCCTCGCCGCGTCGCTCGTTCCTCACGACGCGCCTGCGGTGCGGGCGCTCCACCTTGACACTCCGTCCCCCGGCCTAAGGAAAGCCTTGACGGGGAGGGCGAGAAAAGGGTCGGCGCCCCAGGGCCTGGTGGGGGCCAGGGACATCTCGCGGGTGCGGCCCGCAGGGGTGGGGGTTCCAGGAAACTGGAACACGCGACAGTACCCGGCCCTGGTAACGGGGTGCCGTGTGCGCGGTCGCCTCGGCGCTTGTCCGGTGCCCCGCCATCGCTCCGGAGTCCTCTCTGCGTACCGCCACCGCGAATCGCTCCGGCTCCCGGAGCACAGCGTGAGCGTGCGCTATACCTGGCTTCTCTGGTCATGGTGGGCGGCGCTTCCCGGTGACCTTCGACACGCCCCGCTGTGACCACCCCTGGCTCGGCCGCGCTGCCCCGCGGGCCGGATCTTCAGCGGCCCGCCGGGGCTTCGTCGTGGGTGCTTGTCAGGCTGCGGGGAACAGCTCCAGCTGCGCCATTTCCCGGTGCTCGGTGCGCGGAGCGGGCAGGAGCGTGCGGTCGGTGTCGGCGGGGAAGTCGGCCCATCCCGGATCCGGCGCGTTCAGCCGGTAGACCCCTGCCTGGTAGGTGGCTGTGGGTTCGTACCAGTCCTCGCCTTGGACGGCGGCGGAGATGGCGGCGCCGATGAAGGGGCTCACCGGGTCGGCGATCATTTGCCCGATGTTCCTCTTGCCGAGGGCGTTCTTGCGGGCCGGGATGTAGGTCCACGGGTAGTCCCGGCGGAAGCCGACCAGGACGCCGAGTTCGGGGGCGGTGATGGTGCGGGTGCCCTCGCCCTGGGGGACGTGCGCGGGACGGACTTTGATGCCGTACCACGGGGCGGTGACACACGGGCCGACGTCGTTGAGCGGGAACGATCCGCCCCCCTTGGGCTTGCCCGTCTCCGGGTCGATGCCGCGCTTTCCGCGGGTGTCGGCCCACCAGTCGGCCGGGAGGTTGAGCGCGGTCGCGATGGAGACCTTCGGCAGGGCGGGACGGCCCTGATAGGGCTCGATCCGCCGGCCGAGTTCCGGCGCGGAGTCCGGCAGCCGGCCGGTGCGCTTGAGGACGTGCGCCCACATCGCGCGGGCCGCCTTGTCGCCGTCCACGTGGTCCGCGTAGCGGGGCTCCTCGTAGCGGGTGGCAACCATCCACGCGCGCACGCGGTGGGTGGCCGCGCCGTAGTCGGCGGCGTCGGCGACCTGCCATGAGCACCAGGCCCAGCCGAAGCCTTCCACGCTGGTGATCTCGGACTGGATGGCCTCGGCCAGGGCCGGGGACTGCTTGAGCAGGTTCGCGCTCTGCTCCATGGTGATGGACACCAGCGGGGCGCCGATCTGGACCAGGCACATCGGCCAGATCAGCATCTCGGCCATCAGCGCCGTACGGTCGTCGGAGACGACGCTCGCCGCCCACTTCCGGAAGTCCTCGGGGGTCATGCAGGGGGGCAAGTGGCCGCTGCCGCAGAGCTCGCCCCAGCCGTCGGCGTCGGGGTGGTCCTCCATGCCGTCGATGACGTCGCCGAAGTAGCCGTGAGGGCCGCCGTAGAGGCTGCACAGGTCGTCCACTTCCAGGAAGCCGAAGGCCTCGCTCGCCTGCCACATGACCGACTGGAGTTCGGAGATCTCGGCGGCGTTCCAGCCGGTGCGCTTGCCCGCGCCGGAAAGGGTCTGGCACGGCGGGGAGCCGTGGACGCGGCGCACGCCCCGCAGGACGGGGTGGCGGGGGTCGAGCGTGCGGATGTCCGCCTCGACCACCCAGTGCCCAGCGGCCCGGGCGGTGGCCGCGGCGTCGCGGTTGAACTCGATCAGCACCCAGTCGCCGCTGTCGTCCACTAGCCTCCGCCCGGCGGACATGCCGCCCGGGCCGCCGAACAACTCGATGCCGCGCTCCGGGTCGCCTTCGGCCCATGGCCGGGCCCAGTGCGGCGGGTAGGGGTAGGCGAAGTCGGTGCAGGCCTGGCAGTCGGCGCACTGCGCGCCGAGGCCGCAGACGATGCAGTCGGCGCAGGTCCAGCCGTCCCAGTCCAGTACCGCCGGCCGGAAGCCGTTCGCGTACGGGCGGCCGTCCTTGTCTGTCGCCGCGTCGGGGGCGGCGTCGCGCACAGGGGTGCTCAGCATGACTGTCCTTGATCGTTGAGAGTTCTCGGTGTGGGCCCGGGGCCCGGTGCCGGTCGGGGATTCCCGCCCCCTTCCGACATAGGCAATACTCTCAAGTTTTTGGGTGTCAGTCAACCCTTGAGACCCACAAAAGCGCAGGTCAGACGCACTTTTGAGAGAATTTCGGCGCGTCGAGCAGCGCCCTGGAAGCCCCCTGCGGCGGACGCCGTACGACGGGCCGGTCGGGGGGCTCCCTCCTCGGTCGGGCAGGCGTAGCCGATCGCGGGCCGTGTCGGGGTGCCAGGCTCGCGCTTGCGCGACCGCCGTAGGCGGCTTGGCCTGGCGGCCCGGCGCGGGCTGTGATCCCCTCCGGGGGCCCGGCCGAGGAGGGAGCCCCCCGACCCCACCTACCTTTCCCACTCACCGGCCCGCAGTTCACCGCGTTCCCCCTGCCCCCTCCGAGTGAGGGCCGGGGGCGTGGGGGCAGAGCCCCCGCCGCCTGGACCGGCACGCGTCGGCCGACCGGGTCCTGAACTCACCTCTTAAGAGGTGAGTTCAGTTTCGGGTGGATCGGCGGCCGGAAACGCCGATGGCCAGCGCGCCCGGGTCGGGATCGCGCTGGCCATCGCCCTGCCGGGCCTCCTACTGCCGGGCCTGCTTGCGGGCCTGGGTGACGATCTGCTTCCACGTACTCACGGACTGGCCGTGACGCTCGGCCAGGAGGGCGGCCACCTTCCCGGCCTCCATGTCGGGCATCGTGGCCAACGCCTCGGCAGCCAGCCGGACGCGTGCGTCGAGTACCTTCACCGCGCGAGCGCGGGCCTTGACGTCGGGACCAGATGGGCGTCCGCCCTTGGTGCCGAACCCGCTCATGGGGTCGTCGACCCATGCCCAGAGCTGGGCTCGGGTGCGGTATTCGCGGTCGCGGGTCTTCAGCTTCTCGACGCGGACCGGGTCCGGCCACTCCGGCGGAGGGTTCTTGGCGTACTGGGTGATGCGGGCGGGGTCGACGCCGAGCACGCGGGCCTGCCCCGCCGGCGGGAGCTCCTCGTCCGGATCGCCGCTGCGATCGACGCCGGACAGATCACGGGGCCGCTTGCGCTGCTCCGCGAACCACGCGTCCCACAGCTCCACGTCCCAGTGCATGACGCCGTCGATCTCGCGGGCCTCGGGGTGGCCGTTGGCCCGGCGGTCGCGCCACAGGCTCTTCAGCGTGGTCCCGCCATAGCCGCTGCGCTCGATCAGGTCCTCGCGGGTCGCCCACTGACGGCCGTCGATGGTCTTCATGGGTGTGCTCCAGGTGGTGGTGTCGGTCGCGGTTACGATATTGGGCGATGACTTTGGCTGAGGCGCCCACGTTGAGGGCCTTCGGTGGCTGAATCATCACGGCCCGGCGGGATTCCCACTTTTTAGCCCCGCCGGGCCGCTCTACGTCTCGCGCCGGGCGACCGTGACCTGCGGGCTGCCGTCAGAACAGTGTGTTCTGCGTCGCGTCGCCGTTCTCACAGGCTCGGGCGCATCGGCCGCCGCCGTGTGCCGCCGCCCCGTCCGGCCGAAGGTCGGCGCCCGGCTTCACCAGTACAGCTTCGAACTCCGCCGACGGGGGAGCGGAATTCCCACCCCGCTCCCCCCAGCCGGTGATGAAACGCTCAGTCGTCCATCCGTCGGCCCGGGCGTAGTTGTGGAAGTCGTCGCCGACCGCGTACTCGGCCGGCTCGTCGGCGGGCGCGCATACCCAGGTGTCGACCGGGCCGGGCGTCTCCTGCTGGCCGCTGAGCCACCGGTGGATGTCCGGCTGGACCTCGAAGAGGTCGCCGTCCTCGTCCTCGGCGTAGAACTGGGACGCGCCGCCGAAGCCGTGGGCGTCCGCGTAGTCCCACACGCAGACCAGGTAGGGGCCGCCCGCATCGAAGATGCGGCCGAAGATGGTCCGGATGTCGTCGGCGCTGTAACCGTCCTTGAACCGGCCGTGCAGGTCGGCGAGCTGGGTCAGCGGGTCCGGCGCGGTCTCCTCGCCGGCCTCACTCCTGGCGCCTGGCGTGGGCTGCTCGCCCTCCTGGTCCTCGTGCTCGCCGCCGTGCTCGATGATCAGGTCGCGGACGGCCTCGACCGGCACCTCGAGGAACAGCGCGCCGTCGTCGGGATCGCCACCGGTCAGCCACTCCGCCCACCGGTCCTCGTTCTCCCATGCCTCGGTGTCGGGGGCGGTCAGGCCCGACATCAGGAAGACCTGGTCCGCCGTGTCGGCGCCGGGCTGCGTCTTGAGGGTGAGGACGTGGCCGTCGGCGAGCCGGATGTGGTCGAAGAGGTCGTGGGTCCCGCCAGCCGTGAGGCTGTCGAGTCGGGGTGTGCTGGTCATGGGTGATTCCTCCGCTGTGTTGAGGTGGTTCGGTATGGCCCGGGCGGGCGGGGATTCCCGCCCCCGCTCGCCCGGGCTCCCATCGAGCCGGTCGCCGTAGTCCAGTTCGCCGTGGCGGGCTGGATCGGGCGGGCCCGTGGGGTGGTGCTAGTCCTCGTCCGTGACGTCGACCACGAGGTATCCGACCGTCCCGTTCTGGTCGACAAACAGCTCCTCGTCGGCGTCCAGGACCAGCTCATCGAGCCGGAGGCGGTGTCCGCACAGGCAGGTGGCGAGACCATGCACGTCGACGCACAGACGCCCGTGTCCGCAGGCGCCGCAGAGGATCGCGATCACATCGCCCGGCTCGGGATTGGGACTGGAGATGGGTGCGGCCGTAGAGGTGTTCGGGTAGCGGCACTCGATGTCCGGCTCTCCGATACGGAACGGCAGGGGGGCGGTGTTCATGAATGTGCTCCTTGTCGAGGTTGGTTCGGTGGCTGGGCCCGCGAGCGGACGGGGATTCCCGCCCCCGCCCGCTCGCGGGGTTGACCGGTCAGTGGACCGGGTTGGCCCGGTACTCCATGAGGAAGAGCTGGAAGTCAGGGCCGTCGGGGTCCTTGGCGGCGAGAAGGGCGCCGTAGAGACGGACCGACTCGGCGAAGGTCAGCGCGCGCACGCCGTGCTGGAGGAGGTAGTCGTTGATCTCCTCGACCGCCTCGTCGGCGAAGAAGAACGGCTCGACCAGGCCGTGGATCCCGGCGGGCTCGCCGTCGCTCCAGAGCTGGACGGAGAAGGTGCGCAGGACCGGGTCGAAGACCGGCCGGAGTTCGGTGGTGCCGTCGACGGTGAAGGGACCGAAGGTGGTGTCCATGACGGGGCCTTTCGTTGAGGTTTTCGGTGGCGTGGGGCCCTGGAGCCCGGTGCCGGTCGGGGATTCCCGCCCCCTTCCGACATAGACAATACTCTCAAGTTTTTGGGTGTGAGTCAACCCCTGGCATCCAGAAAATCGCAGGTTAGAGGCGTTTTTTGAAGGAACTCAGGCGTGCCGACCGGCCTCCGGAGGCCCCTCCGGCGGACGCCGCGCCAGGCCGGTCCGGGCCGCAGCCAGACGCCCGGCCACGACGATGCGCGCGCCGAGCGGAGCGCCCACGACGGTCCCGGCCACATCGCGGCAGCAGCTGCTCCCCCTCAGCCACAGCCGGGCGGTGCGGTCGCCTCACGCACCGGCATGCGTGACGGCGGGGGAACGGCGGCCAGCCCATGACCGGACCGGCGGACAGCGAGCCGCCGTGCCACCGCCCACCCTCCCCCCGCTGCTGGCCGCCTTTCCCAGCCCGGGCCGGTCCGCAGTCGGCAGCCAGAGGTGGCCACGGAGACACCTCAGGGCTCTAACGCGTCAAGTCCTCGTCGGTGTGTCCGTGGTTCCCCCAGCGGTTCCAGAGCGTGCGGTGCCATTCGTCGGCGTCGGTGCCGGGCGGTGCGACCGACGGCGTAGGGCCTGGGCTGGTCTCGATCAGGTGCAGCAGCGACCAGGCAACGCCGTAGCAGTCGTCGGGACCGAAACAGGCCGCCAGGGCTTCCGCCTCGTCGGGTGTGACGGGCGCCGATATGGCTTCGAGCTGTTTGACTCGCCGGTCGATCACCTCCTCGCCAGCCTCCCAGTCGGGAAGGGAGCCGGCAGCGACGAATGCCTCAACTTCGGGTCTCATCTGCGAATGATCGACGGCTGTGGGCGACCTGGACAAGGCGCGCTGTGACGAGTCAGTACGTGCGTGTTTCCGAACTCCCGATGCTGGCCCCCGATACCCTGGGATCGGACGGTCCCTCTAGGCCGTCTTCCTGGCCATCAAGCCGGGCCCCTGGGCCAAGGTGACCGCGGTGGACTTGGTTTCTGTCCCAGGCGTATCTGCTGCCCCGATGGTTCCGTTCGGGTTCCCGTCACCGTGACGGTTCAGCGAACGGCGCCGTTCTCCGACTCTTGGCATCCCGTGGCACTGACCTGCCACTTCCGGGTTCGGTGTCCCGTCTCACGAGATCTTGCCGCTGTCTCACCGGGCGTTGCCTGATTCGCAGGTGAGGGACAAGGTCTGGTGAGACAGTGCAGGTCAACGAGATGCCGCCCGGGCGGCAACCAGCCTTGGAAGCGCGCCTGAGTGACAACATCAAGTGAGACGGCGGGGGTGCGGCGTCCCACCGGCCCTTGTCTCTTCGCAGGTCAGGGCGTCGCTCGGCGGCAAGATCGAATGAGACAGGACATTCGGAAACACGCACTACGTGTTTCTGAACCTCGTCTCGTTCAGCCGGGCACCGGGAGGGCCCTGCCTCCACGATCCGGCCGGGGACATGCGGCACGATCGGGCCATGACCGAAGAGGAGCACGACGATCTGCTGGAAGAGAGCGTGGCGGACGAACTCGACATGCACTACGCGGCCGTGGCCGGAGTCGCGGACGCCGACGAGCTGGACGAGTTGCTGGACGAGAGCTGACCCGCCGGTGGAGCGTCGACCGCCCACACGACGTGGCCGCGGCGGCCGGCGCTCACCCGGCGATGTTCACCGCTCCTGCTCCAGCTGCCTGTTGGTCGTCAGTCCGGGTAGTAGTCGTTCCAATCAGCGACGCAGTCAGGGCAGAGCCTGAGCATGCTCGGGTCCTCCGGGTGGGGCACGACACCTTCGTCTTGGCAGGTCTTGCAGGCGGCCACTGCGCAATTACCTTCTGGTCGATACCGGAACAGTGCTGATGGGCGTGCGCGGACCTCTCACCAGATGCAGGACCCGCGCGCTACACCTGGGTCAGGCAAGGAGGGCGTCGATGGCCGCCTGCCACGGGTAGCTGTCGAGGTCGCCCTTGCGGGGCGGGTGGTGGATGAACCCGCCATCGCCCAGGAGCAGGTGAACACCGGCCTCGCGCAGGGTGGACACGCTGCGGGGGACGGCCGGGTGCTGGGACTGCGCGCTGTTCCAGTGCGGCAGGGCGACGATGGGCAGGTCCAGGCCGATGGCCTCGGTAATCAGGCCCAGGGCCAGGGTGTCGGAGATGCCAGCGGCCCATTTGTGGAGGGTGTTGGTGGTGAGCGGGGCGACGAGGATCGCGTCGGGCTCGGGCAGCACGTCCGGCTGCGAGGGCAGCTTGTACTGCCAGCGGACGGGGTGGCCGGTGAGGGCTTCCAGGGCCTCGATCTCGCCGTCGGCGTCCTCGCTCGCCCACCGGTAGGCGGACGGCGTCAGGATCGCGCACACGTCCCAGCCGCGCTCCTGGGCAGCGCGGATGGGGATGTTGAGGCGGCGGGCGGGCGGGGCGGCGCAGGCGATGAGGTACAGCGTTCGTGTGGTCACCGGGGCAGTCCACAACGGGCGGCCAGGGCGCGCAACCGCCCCTCCGCGCCCGCGTTGCCGGTGCCGAGCAGTCGCAGGTCTTCGACGAGGGCCTTGGTGCGCGGCCGGCACGCCACCTCCTCGGGGGCGAGCCGCTCGGCTTCTAAGAGCGTGTCGACCGCCTCCGCGCGCAGTCCGGCCTGGGTCTCGGCGTGGGCCCGGTCGGTCAGCAGGTGGGCGCGGCGTTCGCGCGGCAGGCCGGCCAGTGCTGCGTCGGGGATGTCGGCCGCGACGGCCAGGGCCTGCTCGCCCTCGCGGAGCTGGACGTGCGCGGCCACCCGGTACAGCGCCACGTTCGTCGGCCCGAACGCGGTCCACAGCCGGTTGTCGTCGGTGCCGAGGCGGGCGGCGTGTTCGTCGGCCTGGTCGAGGAGGTCGGGCACGGCGCGGGCGAGCGCGGCGGGCTGCCGGTCGTCGGCCTCGGCCGCGGCGGCCTGCGCCATGCTCGCCTTCAGCCACAGCATGCCCAGCACCGACAGCCCGTCCGCGCCGCACTGGAGCAAGTCTGCCTGGAGGCGGCCGGCGGCGGCGGTCGCGAACTCAACGGCGGCCTGGGGCTGACCGTGATGGGTGAGCGCGTCGGCCAGGTGGCGGGCGGCGGACGCCATGATGACGGGGTCCTCGCTGCGCTCGGCGGCCGCGACCGCGCGCTGCCCGGCGGTGACCGCCAACTCGCTGTCGCCCCACTTCACGGCGGCCGCCTCGACCAGCTCCAGCGTCAGCGACAGCAGCCGGAACGCCTGCCGGCGCTCCTCGCCCTCGTAGTGGCCGGCGGCGCGGGTGGCGTCCACCAGCAGCGCGGGCAGCTGCGCGCCGAGCTGCGCGAAGTGCCCGGCCTGGAAACCGTCGCGGGCGTGGACCAGGGCGCGGCGCACCGCTGCCACGGGGGCCGCCTCGGCGCAGGTGCCGCTCCAGCCGGTCAGGACGTCGTGGCGGTGCAGCGCGGCCCGCACCGCTTCGACTTCGGAGGCCGACGGGCACAGCACGGCCGGATCGTGCAGGAGACGGTCGACGCTCACGCCCAGGCGCAGGGCCGCGAGCTGCACGATGGACAGCTGCGGGTCAGCCTGGCGGTGGCCACCCTCCAGATCCTGTACCCACCGCACGGACTTGCCCATGAGCGCGGCGAACGAATGCTGGGAGAGGCGTCGGCGGGTGCGCCAGTAGGCGACGCGGCGACCGAACTGGATCGTGTCCATGGCGGCTCCTGAAAGCCGGATCGACGACCCACGCACATTGCGTGGGTCACCCCCGGTATACCGCTCCTACCGTCCCCGTATGGCCAAGTCCAAGACCTCTCCCCCTTCCCAGCAACGCCTCACGTCGATGATGGCCGGCGAGAACCCGCCGGTGGATCTGGAGACGATCCGCGCAACCGTCCGCCGCGCCCTCGTCGAACGCCCCGTCCTCCCCCGCGCGGAAGAGGCTCTTGAGATCACCCGAGCCCTGCGCAGCCACCTGGCGGTCCTGGTCGAGGCGGCCGTGGCCCGCCGGAACCAGCACCGCCGGAACTCAGGCCCGTGGTACCTCTGGGAGACCGTCATCGACCGGGCGCGCCGCGACATGTACCAGGGACCCGGCTGCGGCCTGCGCTCGGCCGTCACGCACATGCAGGCCCTCGGCCGCACCGCCGAACACATCCTCAACCAGCTCGACCAGTAACGGCCCGCCGACGTCGTGGAGAGCGGCGGCCGCCGGCGCCGCGTCCACGCCGTACGCACCGACCACTCCACGCCGCTCGCGCCCCGCGTCGTCCTGGTCTTCCGCGACGGCGGCCCGACCCTGCGCCTGTCACCCGATACCCGCCTGCCCATCACGCGCACCAGCTAGCCCCGTCGGCGGCCTCCTCCCCACCCGGCCGCCGACGGCACGAAGCCCCCGAGCGCGCCAAACCCCCACGCGCCCGGGGGCTTCATCACGTCCACAGCCGAGCACGCGATCATGCCGGCCGGGCCGCGGGCAGCGTGCGCCATCCACCGCGGCTACGTCGTCGAGGCCGACGGCTGGCGACGCCTCGTCGCAGCCGCCTACACCGACCACTCCACTCCCCTCTCGCCGCCCATCGTCCTCCACTTCCAGGACAGCGGATCGACGCTCCGCGTACACCCCCACACACGGCTCCGGGTCGCCTGCACTCCCCAGCTGCGAACTAAAACGGCCGTTTTGGCAATCCCGTCGGCACCCCCCTGTACTCACCTCTTAAGAGGTGAGTACAGGGGTACGAAGAAGCCCCCGGCCCCGCAAGTGCGGCGGGCCGGGGGCTTCTTCGTACCCCCAGGGTGATTTTGAGCAGGGTGGGTCAAGGGTGCCCAATCAACCAGACGACCGTCACCTCGACCCGATCCGGGAACACCCGGTAGCCGATGGAGACCCTTGCCTTGTCGAGCACCAGCCGCCGCAGTGCGTTCGGCCCACGGCCCTCGAACTCGATGCCCGCCTCGTACGGCCTGCTGGCGAGCACGTCCCGCTCGGCGTCGATAACCGCGCGCCGCTGGTCGGGGGCCAGGCTGCCGATACCGCGACGAGCCTCGTCGGTGTAGGTGACGCGGTAGGTCACGTCTGCGCCCCCCGCGGCTCCATCGTCTCCATGTCGTAGTCGGCCCACACCTCCTCGGAGGAGTGCGTCGTCGACGTGCCAGCCGCCGAGTCCGCAACAGCAGCCCGGATCACCGGGTGGACCAGGGACAGCCACACCGCCCGGTACTCCGCGAACAGGGCACGCGCCTCATCGAGGCCCGCAGGGTCAGTGGTGCGGATCGCGCCGAGCCGAGCATCGAAGGCGGTGAGATCAGCGGTGGACACGGCAGCGAGCGCCGCGCGCAGCCCAGCGACGTCCTGGGGCCCCTCATCGTCCTCGATCCGGTACGGCGAACGGGTCGGGTACGCCTCCGTCGGCTGTGCACTCATCGGAACCTCCTCATGCTGTCTGTGCCCAGTCTGCTGGATCCTGGCACTGCGTGGACCGGGATCAGAACGGCCGGGGCGTTACCGGCCCGGGGCGCCCTCGCCCACCAGCCAGCGGTGGAGATACACATGTGACGGGCAGGGCTAGTGGGACTCTTGTAGGGTCTCGCCGCTCGTGGCATACGCCGGACTCCTGACCAGCGGTTTTCCCGCAGTCTCACGACGATGGCACACGGTTCAGTCTCACGAGACGTGGCACATCCTCGGCAAGCTGCACGAATGGTGAGCGGTGCAAGCCGCTGACCTGCGGCGTCTCAGTTCGATGCCGCGTTCGATGCCAAGATCGTGAGATTGTGCCGCGCAATCTGAGATCCCACAACTCTTGGGACATTCTCAGTCGTGTGCCATGTCCACAAATCGGGAGTAATGTCCCTGGAAGGCCACTGTCACCGTCGCCGTCGGGCCGTTGCGGTGCTTGTCCACGATCAAGTCGGCCTCCCCCGCACGGGGGGACTCCTTCTCGTAGGCGTCGTCGCGATGAAGCAGGATCACGATATCGGCGTCCTGCTCCAGTGCGCCGCTTTCCCGCAGATCCGACTTCATCGGCTTCTTGTCCGTGCGCTGCTCGGGACCACGGTTGAGCTGCGCAAGAACGACGACAGGCACGTTGAGCTCCTTGGCGAGGAGCTTGAGGTCGCGTGACATCTGGGACACCTCGACCTGCCGGTTCTCCGCCCGCCGGCCGCTGGACTGGATCAGCTGGAGGTAGTCGATCACGATGAGGTCCAGGCCGTGGCGCTGCTGGCGGCGCCGGGCCTTGGCCTTGATCTGCATGACGGTGCGGTTCGGATCGGTGTCCAGGTGGATCGGGGCGGCGTTGATCTCCGGACTCTTGTCGCGGATGCGGTCCCAGTCGTCGTCGGTCATGCCGCCCTTTGTGCGCAGGTGGTGCAGGGCGACCTTGGCCTGGGCGGAGTAGATACGCTGCTTGATCTCCGTTCGGGACATTTCCAGTGAGAAGAACAGCACGTGCTTCCCGTTTTTGATGGCGGCCGCGCGTACGAAGTCGATGGCCAGCGTCGATTTACCGATGGCCGGACGGGCCGCGACGATGATCATCTGGCCGCCGTGCAGGCCGCCCGTCAGGTTGTCCAGGTCGGTGAAGCCGGTCGGAACGCCGTCGGCCCGGCCGTGCTTTTGGAAGGCTTCCAACTCGTCCATGAACGCGTCGTCGTCGTCGCCGATGTCGGCGCTTTCGTCGTCGGTGCGATCCCCGGCGATCCCGGTGATCTCGGCCCCGGCGGCGTCCACCAAGTCGGTCGCGTCGCCCTCGGCGGCGTAGGCGGAGGCGGCGATGCGCGTTCCAGCCTCGGCCAGGCGACGGAGGACGGCCTTCTCGTGGATGATCTCCGCGTAGTACGGGACGTCGGCCCAGCTGGGGCACTGCTGCACCAGGTGGTGCAGGTAGGCAGCGCCGCCCACGCGGGCGAGGTCGCCGCGCTTCTTGAGCTCGGCGGCCACGGTGATGGGGTCGGCCGGCTGTCCGGCGACGTACATGTCGACGATCGTGTTGAAGATCGTCTCATGGGCGGGGTAGTAGAAGTCGGCCCCGTTCTTGATGATCTCGACGGCCTCGCCGATGGCGGACTTCGCCATGAGCATGCCACCCAGCCCGGCTTGTTCAGCGTCCCGGTCATTCGGCGGGACACGGCCGAAGTCGCCACCGGCAGGAACCGCCTCGCGGTCGTCCGTCATCCGGGCATCTGGGATCATGGGCATGTTGGGTCTCCTGATCTCGGTTGGGAGGCTGCGGGCCGCTCCGGGGCAATCGGGGCGGCCCGCGCTTGTATGCGGGTCAGGCCGCCGGCACGGCGGTCAGCTTGACCTGGGGGTGCTTGCAGATCGCGATACGGCCGTCCGGCCGCTCGTACTGGCCGTACTCGTCGCAGACGGTGCACGCCGCGATCAAGTCGGCCCGGGACGGACCATGCGGTGCCGCGGCCGTGGCAGGCGGCGGGTTGTGCTCCGCGTGGACCAGGAGGTCCTTGCCCCACTTCGGCAGCTCGGCGGCCAGCTTGACGACGTGCGCAAGCGGCCAGCCGTACCCCAGTAGCTGAGCGGCCTGCTCGCGAATGCTCTCGATGACGGACGGCAGGGGAAACGCACCGCAGTGGCTGACGTACGCGTTCGCCACTGCCACCAGGTCCTGCTCAGCAACTGCTTCAGCAACTGGCGCCATCGGCTCAGCACTGCGCTGGCCAGGTACCGGGGCATGGGTGTCCGGCGAAGACGGCATCTCTCTCTCCTCCTGAACCGCGCCCCGTGACGGCGGCTGCGGCTGCGATCCACCGTCACCACCGTGACCGGAGAGAGAAGAGTTCAATTCCTTAGAACTATTGGTGCTCGATTTGAGCACCCGCTTCGGCTCATTTTGAACACCCGCTCCGTCCTGCTCAGGGGTCGGGTGTTCAGATTGAGCACCCGCTGACCTGCGGGTTTTCTTCGGGTGTTCAGATCGAGCACCCGCTCGGGACGGTGTAGTGCTCGGGTGCTCAGATTGAACACCCGCTGCTGTGCGGCACTCCTGTCGGATGGTGTGCCCTCCGACGCACCCCTCCTTGTGGCCCCCGCAGAGGTCATAGACGGGCGGCCGCTTGTCCGCCGGGAGGTGATCCGTCAGGGCCGGGTCGCCAGGCAGGAGGACACGGCGCGAGGCGAGCGCGCGGACGTGCTTCAGGACGGTGGAGCGGCCCATCTTGCAGAGGCGCGCGAGGGTTGCGGCCGAGGGGTAAGCGCCGCGCAGGTCCGGGCCGCAGTGGTTGGCGATTCGCAGCAGGACGAACGCCTCGCCGCCGTTCTGGCAAAGATCGACACCGACCTCATCGACCCACGTCTGTGCCTGGTAGCTCACCGGGCACCCCCGGTCAGGGGGGCGGTGTCCAGACCGGGTGTGGCGCCGCGCTGGCGCGAGACTGTGATGTGAGCGACACCACGTCTTGAGGCTTCACCCAAGGGGGTGGCGGTGGTAAAGGGGGTCCAGGCAAGAGGAATCGCCTGGTCAACCTGATGATTCAGGCCGTGCACGGTGGTCGCTTTCCCGCGGGCAGCGAAACAGGAAGTCAGCCCTACTGCACGAACCGGCGTCGGGCCCGCTATCGTGGACCCGGACGCGGTTCGACGCGAGCGAGGGGAAGCTCCCGAGCCGCTACCGCGAACGTCGGGCCGTTGACTCGATCAAACTTTGGCGAGAGAGACGAGTCTTCGGCTTGGTTGGCCCGGACCTTCTGGTCCGGGCCTTCTGCTTTCTGTGTCCCTTTGATTACGAAGGGACGTTGCGCATGGTATCGCCCGGCCGGTCAGCCGCCGCACCAATACCAGCTCACCCGGGCGCGCCTGACATGTCGTCCGCATTTGATACGGATTAGACCCCCAGTTCGTAGACGAGGCGGTGCCGGTCGCCGGGGGCAATCGTGCGCACTACATAGATGGGCGTGGTGTCGCCGTGGCCAGTGCGCACGTGATCGGCCACGGGTGTCCCGGGCGGGAGGCTCAGGGGCTCGGCCTCCTCCGGTGTCGGCATCCGCACATCGATCTCGTCCCGCACGCGCTGTTGGGGGTGCCCGGCTTGGGCCAGGACGGTGGCGGGGCGAGCTACTTCCCTCTGCTCGGCGAGGGGGGTGTTCCTTACGAGGCCGGCGGGGAACCACATGTTGACCAGCTGGAACGGTCTGCCGTCCACGGTGCGGAGGTGCTCGCGTCGGACGACTTCCTCGCCGGGGTCGAGGTGCAGCCAGGCCGCGACCTCTTCTGACGCACCCTCGGTGGTGACGCTGAGCGTCTGTGCGGGTTCCCGGCCCGCTTCCCTGATGGCGGTTGCCCAGTCGTCCATGACGGCCGCGCCCTGCGTCGAGCTGGTCAAGTTCCAGGTGATAGGCCGGGAAGCCCGTACGCGCCGCCGGCCGCCCCGCTCGCCGACAACGAGCCCTTCGACCTTCAGCACGTCGATACCCGCGCTGACGGTCTTGTGTGAGACCCCGTAGCGACTGGCGAGCTCCCGGCTCGTGGGCAGCACCGCGCCCGGCGGCAGCTTGCCGCCTCTGATCTGCGCCCTGATGTCGTCGGCGATCGAGCGGGCGGTGGCCCGCTGATCACCCTTCGCCTTCTCCATGGCCGCTGAGTGTACCCACGGAATCCGACTTTGGTACACAACCAGACCGCGCAGACGACTTCTCGGATCAAGTTAGGTACTTAACTCTTGACATGGTGGCACCGAAGACCTGTAGTGTCCTCTCCAGCGGCGGAAGTTAAGTACCGAACTTTGGGGTGTGGCTACGCCGGATCGGGCACTTCTGCGCCCGGGTGCGTCCCTGGAACCGGTCCCCTTGGGGCTAGGCCGGGAGAACGCAGGTGCCTTGAGAACTCAACAGCGTGCGAAGAGAAAAAACGCCCTCGGTGCTGGTCACAGCACTTCAAGAACCAATACGAGGGCCGACGTCCAGACAGTTTCGGCCCGGCGCATCCGCCTCGACGGGGATGTGCCGCGGCCGTGCCCGTCTGGGCCACATCCACCATCCCGGCGCCCTTAAACGGGCGCGGCCCCGGACAAGGCGTTGCACCGCCCCCGGGGCCACTTCGGAACCCATCTCACCCAAGGAGTGGATCCCGCATGAACAACATCATGACGGAACCGGTGGTCATCCGGCGAATCCCGCCGGTACTCGCCGACGCCGCCACGCGGATCGGGCTGTCGCTGGAGCTCGGCATCGACGCCGACCTGATCACCGGCAGCGAGTACGACATCCCCGAGACCCTGAGCGAGCAGCAGCGCCGCGACGCGCTGCTCGCCTGCTTCACCGAGGACTACACCCGCCGCGAGGCCCTGGCCGACATGGTCACCTCCGGCTTCCTGCCCCTCGACGACCTCAACCACGCCGCCGCGCACCTGACGGTCATGGCCTCGGTCCTCGACGAGATCGAGGACGAAGACAACCGGAGCGGCTTCGAGCCCGAGGCGATGGCGTGGGGGTGGGCAGCGTGACGGACAACGACCGCAAGGCAATGTCCGACAAGCTCCGCGAGGTCAACCGCCGCTCGACCGGCAACGACGCGGGGAAGAACGGCGTCGCTGTCGCCGGATCGGCGGTGGCGCTGTGACGAGCCGAGCCGAACTCGCCCGCATCGGGCGCCGCATCGTGAGCGGCGCTGACAAGCTGCACCCGGCGGCGCTGGCCGCCCTCATCGCGGTGCTCCTGGGCCTGGCCTACGGCGTCGGCCTCGTCCTGGAGCCCGCCCTGATCGCGGCCGTCACCGCGCTGGTCGCGGCGGTCAAGGCCGCCGCGGTCCTGGCGGCCGCTGGCCTGGCGGGCCGCTGCGCGGTCCGCGCCACCGTCCACCACTCCTCCCGCCCCGGTTCGCGCAGCCCCAAGGAGGCCCACGCATGATCCGGCTCATCCGCGCCCGCCTCCTGGCCGCCTTGACCGACCAGCGCGACCGCGCCGAGGCCCGCATCCCGGCCGTGCAGCTGCGTCTCGCCGGGGTCAAGGCCGAACGCGACCAGCTGCTGCGCGACTTCGACGACCGCGCCATGCTCGTCCAGGCGCAGGCCGCCAAGCTGGAGCGCAACCTGCGCACCGAGCAGGAGCGGGCCGAGGCCCTGGCCGCCCAGCTGAAGCAGATCCGCGAGGAGCTGGCCGCGCTCCGCACGGTCGAGCGGTGGCTCCAGACCACGGTCGAGCACTACCTCGCCGTGGCGGACGCGCCGGTGGAGGTCATCGTCCGCGACGGCGTCGTCCACGGCGTCGAGCGGTCCCGCGAGAGCGCGAAGGAGGCTGTCCGCCGGATCGATCCGGCGATCACTTCCTGGTCGCCGGTGCCGCCCGACGGGGACCTGCGCAGCGGCTGGCTCGTGAATACCCACCGCCTGCCGGAGCCGCCGCGGCCCCCGCACTATGCGGAACTCCAGGCGCACTACTGGCCTGAGGGCGACGCCCCGCAGCTTCGGGAACCGGACCGCTCGCCCGAGGCCGACCGCAGCTCGTGGCCGTTGGCCGGCCTCGACGAGGGGGAGTGGGCCGAGTTCCTGGCCTCGTTGTCCTTCGCTCTCCTCCTGCTGCTGAAGCGCGTGGCCGTCGGCGAGGGCTGGGCGCAGGCCCTTGGCCCGATCGAGGCGGAGGTTGAGCGCCGCCGTGTCGCCGGGAAGGAGGCCGCGGAACAGTGACGGCCTACCAGACCGAAACCCCGCCCACCCACAACGGGCACGCGATGGCCGAACCGCCGTACGGACAGGTGTACATCGGTCCCTCGCCGCGGCGCGAGGAGCGGCGCCGGGACCGTAGGGCCGAACGGGCCGAGAGGCGGGAAGACCGGCACCAGGATCGCGAAGAGCGGCGCCGGGATCGCGAGCACAAGCGCCAGCTCAAGACCACCGAGCACAACGCCAAGGTCGCCCGGAAGATGCAGCAGCGCGCGGAGCGGGAGAAGTCCCGGGGCCGCCGCCGCCGGGAACGGCGCGCCGCCTGGCATGCCGCCCAACTCAAGGTCGCCCACCACATGCCGCTGTGGGGCCTGCCGGTCGTCGCCGTCTCCATGGTCCTCGGCTGGACCGGGCAGGCATCGGCCGCCGCCGCCCTCGGGATGGGCATGGGCGCTGTCGGCATCCCGGTCATCACCGAGGGCATGACCCTCACCCTGGCCGGTCTGACCGGGCAGGCCATCGAGCAGAAGCGCCCGCACCGGTGGCTGCTGCGGGCCACGGTGATCACCGCCGTGATCGCGGCCGCCATCAACGCAGCCGGGCACCTGATCGAGGACCACTCGGCCGCCGGCGGCTACCGGGCGGGCGCCTACGCCCTCGCCTCGCTCGCCGCCGTGGCTCTGTGGTGGGTGGTCATGCGCTCGAAGAAGGTCGCGCTGTCCAGGCAGAGCGCGGAGGAAGCCGACCGGTGGCGGCGGCTCGGCCGCCGGCACCCGGTCCTCGTCCGGCGCGCCCGGCGGCTCGCCGACAACACCAACGTCCCCATGGACGAGGCGTACGAGACGGTGTGGACCCGGGCCAACGCGGCCTCACCCGACGAGCCGTCGATCCGCGAGATCCGCGCTGCCCGACGGGCCACCTACCGGCGCGCGCGGGCTGCGTCCTGGGACGGCCGACGCCGGTGGATCCGGCGGGGCACACCGCCGACTGTGGTGGTTCCCGGCCCGGTGGAGCCGGAGCCGGAAGCGGTCGCCGAGACCGTGTCCGACGACGTGCCCGAGGTGATCCCCGCGCCCGTCCTGCCGGTCGCCCTGGTGGTTCCCGGAGCGGACGGTGAGTGGGTGGCGCACCGGGTGCCGGTGCATCCGCTCACTGCGTCCCGCCCTCCGGCGGAAGCGGTTCCCGAGGAGCCCACACCCCGCTTCCCGCAAGGGAAGGAACCGGTTTCCGACCCCGTCCGGGACCAGGTCGACGACGACCGTCTGGAGACGGTCCGGGCCATGGTCGACGAGGTCCTCGAAGCCGGTGGGGACCTGATGAAGGAGCCGTCCGCGCGCAAGACAGCCAAGCGACTGGGATGCAGGCCGGGCACCGCCCGCGCGTTCCTCGCGACCGCGCTCGCCGAGCACGGAATCACCCGGCCCAAGCGCCACTGACCGCCTGCTTCCTTCTCTTCGGGACGCGCCCCGCCCCCTGCCGGGGTGCGTCCCGGGACCTCCCTCTTTTGGAGACTCCGTGTCTGCCCGACTCCTGTCCGCCATCCGCTTCCTGGGCTCCTTCGCCATCGGCGCCCTGGCGGTAGCTACTCCGCTCGCCGCCGGCGGAATCGCCGGACTGTACGCCCACGGCGACCTCAACCAGCTGCTCCCCCACCAACTGCGGCCCGACGGAAGCAGCCTCGGTCTGGCGCTCGTGGCGGCCATGTTCATCTGCATCGCCGTCGAGCGACTGACCGGCGCGTGGTTCGCGAAGATCCAGGCGCGCGTCGGCGGCAAGCGCTGGCCCACCTGCCCGGTCTGCGCCCAGCACATCGAGACCCCCGTCGACGGGGTCTTGCCCGTCCCGGCCCTGCCCCGCCGCCAGGAGGAGCAGTGAGCACCACAACGACCGACGACCCCGCGCTCGACGAGGACCTCCACGAGGACCCGGTCAGCGATGACGAGGCCGATGAGACCGGGGCCGCGGCGCCGTCGACTGCCCGGCCTTCCACCCCGACCCCGCACACCCCCGGCGGGATCCCCGCCGTACCGCTGACTGTCATCGGCGCCAACTCCACGGTCGCCGCAGTGTCCGCCGCCGTCGTGACGGCCGGGGCAGCGACGACCGGCCTGGCGGCCGCTGGCCTGGCGGTCACCGCTGCGGGGGCCACCGCCCTCGCCCGCCGCGCCGCCGCGAAGAGCACCGCCGCAGGCCGGGCCAGCACCACCGGCAGCGGGAAGTCCGCTGGGGGATCGGCCCGCACCCGCACCGGTCCCCTCTCCGGGGGCCTCGGGGGCCGCCGCGCGGCCGACGGCGGCAAGGCGCCGCGGACCCGGAGCGGTTCCGCCCCCGGTTCCCGCACCACAGGCGCCGGTGGCCGTAGCGGTTCCCGCGCCCTGCGGGCCTCCGGCCAGGCCGCCCAACGGCGGGCGGCCGCAGCGGGCGCCGCGAAGAACGCTCGGGCGCTCGGCGCGGTCAAGGCCGCGCGAGCCGCCCGGCAGGCCGCCGCCCCCACCCGGGCGCAGCGGCGTGCGAAGGACACCGCCGACGCCCGCCGTCTGAGCGACGCCCGGCGGGCGGCCAAGGCTCAGCGCAAGGCCGCCAAGCGCGCCGCCAAGGACAAGGCCGCTGGTCGCGGACCGGGTTCTGCCGACAAGCGGCTGAACCTGAAGAAGTCCCCCAAGGACGCCGTCGATGGCGGCCGCGCTGGGCACGCCAAGGACAAGCGGCACAAGGCGGCGGAACGCCGGGCCGGCGCCGCGAGGCTCTCGGCGCGCGAGCGGGCCCGGCGGGCCCGGCGTCGGCTGCGCGACCGGGCCCGGGCCACCCGGGACGAGCACACCCGCCGTCGGCTGTCCCGGCTGCGCGCGGTACGGAAGCGGGCCGGGGCGCGGGCTCGGATGTGGCGGCGGCTGAGTGCCTCGGCGCTGCGCTGCTACGGCCGCAAGCTCCTGGCCGCTGCCATCAGCATCCCCTTCTTCGCGATCGGCCTGATCACCCACCCCATCGGCGTCCGGCTGGGCTGGCGCGGGCTGCAATACCTCGGCCCGCGCGTCTACCGGCGTCTGGCCAACGCCGCCGACCGGGCCCGCGCGGATCGCGACCACGCCATCCGCGGCGAGTACGAGGCGGCGGTCGAGAACGCCGAGAACGACGACCACACGGTGGCGGCGAAGGTCCGCCGTGCCCCTCGCCACCACGCCAACCGCATGAGCACAGGAGGTTCCACCCCCATGTCCACCCCGGCCGGCCCCGGATTCCTGTTCAACGAGAGCGCGGCCGACATGGAAGCCGCGGCGAAGGCGTACGACCCCGACGGCATGATGCACGTCCACGACACCATCCAGGGCTTCCCCGACGCGCTGGAGTCCATCGCCAACACCTTCGCCATCCTCGCCACGAAGGCGGACAGCGAGTTCCCGCTGGAGCCCGAGGTCGGCGCGGCCCTGGACGACATCTACAAGGCGCTCCAGCAGGCCATCGACCAGGCGGAAGAGGCGTTCAAGGTCTTCTGCGCGGTCCACGAGCAGGACATCAAGCGGCACACCGACCCGCGCAACAACGCCGAAGAGAAATGGGACACCACCAACAACTAGCGCCCCCTCCCCCGCCGTTTCGCCCGGGCCCGCACACCGCGTCGTGTGCGGGCCCGGCCCCTTCGCCCCCTGTCAGGAGCTCTGGAAGGTGACTGAGAAGACGATGAGCCGCGAACGCCGCTCCCTCACGCTCACGAAGAAGAAGCCGGGCGACGACACCCGGCTGCCCCCGCTGGACTGGGCCCGCGGACACGGGCCGATCACCGGCGCCCTGTCGGCGACCACCGGCGCCGCAGCCGTCGCCCTGCTGGGCACCGCGACCGGGATGCCGGAAGGCTGGCCGCTGGTCATCGGCGCGGCCGGAGCACTTGGCCACGGCATCGGCCACAGCGTCCGCCGCAGGCTGACCGTACGCTCCGCCGTCGCCCGCGCCGCCTCGTGGCTGGTGGCCGGCGGCTGGACGACCTGGGCCATGGCTCACGGCCCGCTGTCCTGGGCGGCAGCCGGATCGCTGGCCGCCCTGGGCGTGGGCACCTGGGCCGCCGCCTCGCACACTGCCGCCTGGGAGGAAGTCGTCGAGGAGGAGCGGTTCTCCGCCGAGGCCCAGGCCGCGGCCGCCGAACTCGACACCAAGCGCCGCATGATCGCCAGCGAGTGGCAGGACCGCATCAAACGCGTCGCCACCGTCGACGTCAAGGTGATCGCGGTGGAGTTCTGGGAGACCGGCGCCGGCTACTCGCTGGAGGCCGAACTGCCGGGCGGCGGCGTGACCTGGGACCGCATCGGGGCCCGCTCCCGGGCGCTGGCCGCCGACGCCCGGCTGCCGCTCGGCTGCACTGTCCGCGTCGAAGAGGGCGAGGCCCAGGGCCTCGTCGTGGTCGACGTCATGACCAAGAACATCATGCGCGACGAGGTGCTGTACCCGGAGGACTACAGCCCCCTGTCGCTCCTGACCGGCATCCCGTGGGGCCTACGGCCCACCGGCGAGGAGATCCAGGTCTTCCTCCGCGAGGCGTGCGCCCTGATCCTCGGCCCGCCCGGATCCGGCAAGAGCACGTTCATGGACGTCATCATCGCGGGCTTCGCCCGCTGCGTGGACGTCGTCACTTGGGTAATCGACCTCAAGATGGGCGCCATCGGCATTCCGTGGGTGACACCGTGGCTGGAGGCCCGTGGGCTGATCGACCCGGACGACCCGGACGACAAGGCGCCCGCCGGCACCAAGCCGGGCATCGACTGGCTCGCCTCCACCCCCAAGGAAGCCATCCGCATGCTCAAGGCGGCCCTGCGCATCAACAAGGCCCGCCAGCTGCATTACCAGAAGCTGATGCGGAAGATGGACACCACTCTGCTGCCCATCTCGGCGACCCTGCCGCAGATCGAGATCCTCATCGACGAGGGCGCCGAGATCCTCGCCCATGCCAACAACCGGCGCGAACCGGAGAAGCGCGAACTTGCCGAGCTCATCAGGGAGGGCATGCGCACCACCCGGGCCATGGCCGAGCGGTTCGTGCTCACCGCCGTGGACGGCAACGTGAGCACCATCGGCGACACCGTCGTCAAGCGATTCAGCCCGGTCTCGGCCGCGCTGACCTCCGGCGAGAACTCCGGTCACAACGTGGGCAAGCTCTTCCCCCGGGCCCGTATCGACACCTCCCAGCTCAACGAGAAGGGCGCCGGCATCATCGCCGACAGCGGCGCCGACGGCTTCGCCGCCACCGAGTTCAAGGGCTGGAAGTCGCTGCCGTCGATGGTCCGCAAGGTCGTGCTTGCCACCAACGACCGCCGCATCGAGCTGGACGCCATCTCGGCGGAGGCCGCCGGGGAGGACTACCGCGACCGCTGGAGCCCCGAGCGCGCCGGCTGGCTCGTCACCGTCGCCCACGCCGCCCGCCTCGGCGAGGACCCCGACGGCAACGACACCGCAGCGGGCGGCACGACCACCGCTGTCGTCGAACCGCCCGAGCCTCCGGCGGCCGACACACGGCGCCGCAAGTCGCTGGGCCTGTCGTACGAACGGAAGGCCAGCGAGGACCCCGACGTCCTCGCCGCACAGCTCATGGCAGAGATCGAGAAGCGCTTCGGCACCACCGAGGAACCCGAGCGTCCCGGCCCCGGAGACCGGCCCGAGCCGGGCGATGGCAACGACGGCAAGCCCGGTGGCCGCCCCCGCTCCCTGGGCCTGTCCTACGAGCGCAAGGCCAGTGACCCGCAACCCCCGGAGGCCGCTCCGGCCGAGGAACCCGCCGGGCCGACACCGCCGTCGAGCCCGTCACCGGAGGGGCCCGACTGGCTCCCCCAGGCGCTGGAGGCGATCGAGTCGGCCGGCGCGACCGGCATGAAGGTCGGTCAGATCGCCGCCTTGGTTCAACGGGACCGCAAGACCGTCCGCCCGGTCCTGCAAGACGCCGCCGCCCGCGGACTCCTCGTCTACCGCGAGGCCGGACCGCAGTCGGTCTTCCTCCACCCCGACCACGCCTGACCCGTCACAGACGGCTACCGAGTAGTGGGTAGTGGGGTCCACCCCACTACCCACTACAGACCCCCACTAGCCCAAAAACGGCTATCAGCCTGCGCTTTTACTGGAGACCCAAGTACCCACTACCCACCCCCACTACCCGCTACGGACACAGAGCGTGACTCACGTGTGAGCGGCCGACAGGGCGCTCACCCCGGCCCCCAAGGACCCCGGTGGACACCACCCGCAACCACATCACCGCCCTCGCCCGGGCCGACCAGCCCTGGGCGCACCCCCGTTCCACGACACCGGCCCCGCTCTTCCACCCGCCCGCCCCCGGCGCCCAGCAGGGCGTCGTCGTCCCGGCCGAACAACTCGCCGCACTCATCGCCGCTGCCCAGCTCACCCAGCAGATGCCCCCCGCCTCGGCGCCTACGGCCGCCCCGGTGGAGACCCGCATATCCGGACGGGCCAAGGGCGCCGCCCTCGTCACCGCCGCTGGTGGCATCGGGGTCGGGACTGCGGCCGCAGGCATCGGCTACGGCGCTGGCCTCGTCGCCGACAAATCGGAGGGCCTTTTGACCGCAGCCCTGGCACTCGGGATCGGCAGTGGCTCCATCGCTGCCCTGGTCCTGCTCCTGCGTTTCCTCTTCGCCGGCCGCCCCCGCGGCGGCGCCTCGACCACCACCATCCACCAGACCGTGACCAGTTCCTGGTTCTCCAAGGGCTCCATCCACAACCACTGACGAAGGGACCACCGTGACCGAGATCAACCCCGTTCCACCACCGCCCTTCACCTTCCGTGACGCCTACTCCCGCGCCCCCCAGGTACTCACCGAGGCATACGCCGTCCTCCGGCTCCAAGTCCTCACCGGCGACGCCCACAGCACCCCAGACGAACGCCGCGAGTACCTGCTGCGCCACGCCGCCCTCGCCGACCGCCAGGCGGAGACGACCAGCAAGCGGGACGACATCGCCAAGGCCGAGCGAACCGCCGAGCGCCTACTCGACCACGACCGCCAGCACGGCGTCACCGCGGGCCTCTACGGCCAGGACCACCCGGTGTGGACCCACCACGGTGTCCGCGGCTACGTCCGCCAGGAGTACGCCACCTGGTACCCCGACCACCTCAACTGACCCGCCGCGAAGGGAAGCCCGTGACCCTCTTACAAGCCGTCCTGACCCGCTGCGGCCGACGCTGCGGATGCGAAGGAGCCTGCGGCCGGACCCACCCGACCGGCACGTGCACCTCCTCCCGCGACCTCACCGCCGCCCCGTACCCCGCCCGCGCCACCGACGCCCAGAACGCAAACGTCCAGCCGGGAGACCTTCGCCCCTGGTGCGGGCCCTGCTGGGACCACGCCCGCGGCCGCGCCTGCCAGGACGCCGCGGCCGCGCGCCAACAGCAGATGGAGAAGGGCCAGCAGAGCCTGTTCGATCTGATCTCGGGGAACGCCGCGTGACGACCACGGACCCCCGACTTGACGCTCGCCTCGCCGAGGCCGACGCCACCGCACGCAAGGAGATCGAGCGCAGCGAGCCCAAGTCCGGCGCCCTGCTGTCCGCCTTCAGCATCCCCTTGGCCGTCCTCGTCGCCACGGTCCCCGGACGCCACCTCCCGCCGGCCGTCGCCCTGCTCGCCACCGTGGGCGCTGTCGGGCTCGCCGCCGCCGTGAAAGCGGTCCTCTTCACCATCCGGCCGCACATCACCGGAGCCCCCCGCGGCACATACCTCTACTGGGCCACCCTCGACCCGGCCACCCCCCAAGACCTGATCGATGACCTACTCGAAGAGCGCCGTGCCGAGGACGTCATCCGCCTGGCCAAGCTCGCCCGCGCGAAGCACCGCAGGACTCGCCTGGCATCGACATCACCGTGGCCGCGCTCCTCGCCCTGGACGTGGCCCTGTTCGTCGCCCTCCTATAGCGGCCGGCCGCAGCCGCTACGGGCATTCCCGCCCCTGCCGACCGTACGAGACGACAGGATGAAGCCCGGAGTCACTGACGCCGGCCCGGGCCTCGCGGCCAACCCGCCAGGACCCCCACGCCTGGCTCTCTACATCTGACTAGGAGCGCCCCGTGCACTGGACCCCGACCACACTCGTGTTGATCGACGAGGCCACCGACCGCGACCGCGCATCGGACGGCCGCTCCCGCTACGGCGTCTACCTCCGTCAGCAGGAGCCCAAGCGCTGGTTCATGGACAAGATTGAGGCCCGCGACCCCGCCGCCTTCGCCCGCTTCGCCTGGACCGCCGGCATCGGCCCCATCATGTCCCCCGGCTACGCCGTCGTACGGCCCGACCTCAACATCCGTGTCAGCCGCGCCGAGTACGACAACTCCCTCCTCGTCCTCATCGACGTGCGCCTGCATCACGACGCGCTCGACAAGAAGCACCGGCCCCCCTACCGGATCGCGACGTGGGAGACCATCAGCGACAGCGGTGGCTACCCCGCGCGCATCGAGCCGGAGAACGAAGCCAAGACCGCACTGCTGCTCACCGCCACGCTGCGCGTCTCTGGTGCCGCTTGGGACCTTTGGCAGCCCTCCGGCGAGCTGGAGGGCGAGGCTCTGACCGACGACGCGAAGAGTGCCGTACGGCGCCTGGCGGAGCTCATCAACGAGCACGCCGGCTCGAAGGTCGCCACCCTCCTCGGTAACGAGGCTGGCTGCTGGGAGTAGCCAGGCACTCCATCATCGCGCGTCTAGGCCCGACCTCCGGCTCTCTGCCAGGAGGGCGGGCCTTTTCGGATTTGGAGCGTGGCTGGTGCTGCACGTCGGACGCGGCCCCCAGGTGATGCGGGCGGCTTGTCTGCTGCCAGGGTGGTGCCCGGAAGAGGTTTACGGCCGTAAAACCCGAGCTCGGGGGCGGCGTCGATCTGGGTGCTGCGGGCCTCGTGACTCGCTCGGCTTTACGGCCGTAAAACCGCACGGCACCTGCATGCCTTGGTTGGCCCCCCTCTGATCGTCTGAGAGGATGCTTCCCGTCCATCCGAAGTACCGGGTTCCCGGGAAGTAGTCGGAGAGTAGTGCATGCCCTACATCACCGTGCTCTTGAACCGTAAGGGCGGGGTCGGCAAGTCGCTTTTGACGGTCAACCTCGCTGCGGTCTACGCCGAGATCCTCGGCTGCGACACAGTCGCCGCCGAAGGTATGACCGCAAGCGACAGTCCGTCCGTTGCGGTCGTCTCAATAGACCCCCAGGGCACCAGCATCGAACACGCCGAGAAGGTCAGGAAAGCTGGCAGGCCAGTCCCCTTCCGTGTGGTCGACGCAAGCCAGAACCTCGACAAGCTGCGTCGTCTTCGGCGCGCCAAGGCGGACATCATCCTCGTCGACACCCCGGGCTTCATGCCGCTGAAGGCGGAAGACGACGAAGACGAGTCCATCGACCCCCTAGGCGACGGAACCACCGGGGATGCGCTGCGAGCCGTCCTCGACGTTGCTGATGACGTCATCGTCCCCCTCGAAGCCGAGGGGTCAGCCTTCACCCCGACCAGGGTCACCGTTGAGAGGGTTCTTATCCCCCGCCAGATCCCCTACGGTGTCGTCGTCAACAACTGGGACCCCCGCGACGGCACCGCCGACCGGGATCGCACGATCAGCCTCGTCCAGCGCAGAGGCTGGGAGCTATATAACGCCACTGTCCGTCACTACAAGCCGCACACCCGCGGCATCACCAACGGACGATTCTGCACCCAGTACGAGTCCAACCACATCGCCACCAAGGCCAAGCAGGACTTCGTATCTCTCGCCTTGGAGCACCAGCTCCGCCGTCAGAAGTACGCAGGGGTCCGATGATGGCCAAGCGCGATGAGTTCGACGACTTCTTTGGGGATGACGATGACGCCCCAACCGTCGACACCCGAGCCGACGGCCGCCTGCTGCGGGTCCCGCTCAGCCGGCTCGCTCCCAACCTGGTCAACCCTCGTACCGACTTCGGTAGCGAAGCCGAGCTAATTGACCTTGGTAAGAGCCTGCGGCGCCGTCAGGTCCAGGCGTGCCCTGCCGTCAGCCGCAGCGCATACCTGAAGCTGTGGCCTGACCACGGCAAGCAGATCGGCGAGGTCGACTACGTCCTCGTCGCTGGTGAGCGTCGATACCGGGGCGCAGTAGCCGCCGGCAACGCCACCCTTAACTGTATTGTCGACGACGGCTTGGCCGGAGACCGCAAGACGTTCATGGAGGCTGTGGTCTCGGAGAACGTCGACCGGCAGAACTTCAACCCCGTCGAAGAGGCGTACGCCGTCCAATCCCTCGTTGCCGAATTCGGCTCCAACCGCGCCGTAGCCCAGCACTTCGAGCGGGTCGACGGATGGGTCACCCAGCGCATCCTCCTCACCCACCTGGCCCCCGAGGTTCAGGACCTGGTGCGGAAGAAGGCCATGCCGCTCGACGCTGCGCGATCCCTGGGTAAGTTGGCCCGGGACTATACGTGGGGCGCGGCAGAACAACTGGCGTGGTGGCGAGACGAGCAGGAGCAGCGGGCGGCAGCATCTGCTGAGCGGTCGGCCGCTAAGAAGGCCGCTAAGGCGTCCGCCGTGGCCAAATCGCTGACAGGCGAGCCACCTGCCAGGTCTGAGAAGCAGGGGGCGGATCCGTTTTACGGCCGTAAAACGGATCCGGCTGACCCGCTTACGCAGGAACCGCCTCCCAATGTGGCGGAGGAGGGCGCGCCGGCCGTTCCTGGACAGGCCACCCCACCCGAAGCGGCGACTGTCACAGGGGGCCAGCAGACCCAGAGGTTCCCCTATGAAGACGGTGCCCGCGCAGCACAACACCTGATCAACAAGATGCCGATGGTCGAGCTCAACAAGATGCTGGACCTGCTCAATGAGCACAGAGAACAACAGGTTGCATCCGCTCGTTGACCAGCCCATCTGAGTGCTTCTGCTGGAGACTGGCGGCGGCCCCACCTCAGAGACGGGCATGGGGGAGGGGGGGCGCCCCCCGGGGGAGCGGGGGGGGGGCCCCCGGCCCA
>NZ_JBFAPH010000014.1:0-12327 GCF_040675635.1 Streptomyces sp. NPDC049577 | reverse complement strand
GGGCCCTCACCGGAGCGATCCGGTGAGGGCCCCCTTCGCCATGCCCGGAGCGGCGTGCATCGCCGCCGCTCGGCACGCCGGGAGTTCAGTGTCGGGCAATGAGGTCGCTTGCGGCGAGGAGGTGCTCGTGTAGGTCCCGGACGCCGGGGACGGCGTCATGCGGCGCCGCCTCGCGGGCTAGGCCGAGGAAATGACCGCACTTCCATCCTGCTACGCGCCCGCTCGTCCATGCTTCGACCGCGTTGTGGTCCGTCGATTCGGTGTGCGGGTCCATCGCGTGCGGCTGGATCCAGGCCAGCTCCGAGCACATGTGGGGTTCTCGGTTCTTGGGGGAGCCGGTCCAGGTTTTGGTGTGGAAGTACCAGCCGACGACGGGGGTGCCGTCGTCGCTGATCTTATTCAGCACGTGCGCGGTATGCAGGTCCTGGATGAGTACGTGGAGGCCGAGTTCCTCTTCGGCCTCGCGGGCGGCCGCCTCGACGAGCAGTTCACCGTGGTTGACGCGTCCGCCGGGGAGTGACCACATGCCGTCGGCGAAGCCGGTGTTCGCGCGGCGCATGAACAGCCACGGCGCCTTCGTCGTTCTGGATGATCAGTCCGGCGAAGACGACAGCGGGGCGCTTGGGCTGGGGTAGTCGGCGCTGATCTCGTCGGCGCGGATCGAGCCGATGATCGTGGTCACCTTCCGGCCGTCGGCGGCCGCGCGCTGGGCGTAGGCGCGGATGCGGTCCAGGAGCTGCTGGCGGTGCCGGTACTGGGTGAACGTCGGCGCGCTGATGGCGAGCAGCTGGTGCAGGCGGCGCCGTGCTGCTGCCACTGAACGCGACGGCGGCCGTCCTGGCTGACCACCTTGTCTCGCCCCTGGCCCTCGCTGCCTGCCAGGGCTTTTCGCCTTCCTCGACGCGTAGGAGTAGCTGGTTGGTCGACGGGCACGACGGTCACCCTGCGGGGAGCGGACGGACCATGGCCGTCAGGGCGGGGGTGTCCTGATCTTGCGGGGTCTGGCCTACCGGCTTGTACCCCCATGTCTCGTAGAGGGCCTGAACGCGCGGCTGGGAGGTCTCTACGAGGAGGGTGGCGCGCTGCTCGGGGCGGTTGGCCAGGAGTTCGTCGTGGATGCGCCGGGCGGTGCCGGTGCCGCGCCAGCGGGGGCGGACCATGATTTCGGAGACGGCGAAGGTGCGGCGGCCGTCCTCGCGGGTGAACGCCTGGTTGAGGCTGTCGACCGGTGCCCACCATCGGGTGTCGGCGGGGAGCGGGGCGCCGTAGGCGTATCCGGCGGGTTCCTGGTCGTCGTAGCCGATGACGCATACCCATCCCGTCCGGCCGGACCAGCGGTCGAGATATCCGGCGAAGGTGTCCCGGGAGTCGAACGGGTCGTCGGAGTGCGCATAGCACTCGTCGTGGACGTCGAGGAGGAGCTCGCGCAGGGCCTTCGCGTCGGCGTGTTCGTAGCGGCGCAGGTGTACGGGCACGTAGGTGGTCTCCTTCAGCGGGTGGTGGGCGGGTGGCGGTCCGCCCAGTCCCGGGCGGTCCGCGAGCCGGGGGCGACGGTGCGCAGCGTGCCGGCGAAGCGGCGGAGGAGATGGAGGGTGCGGCCGTTGTCGCTGGTGGGCATGGTGGCGGCGGCATCCGCGGTGGCGCATGCCTGCCGGGCGTCCCCCTGGGCCAGTTGTACGAGGGCGACCTGGGCCGTGTAGTGCGCGCGGTTGCGGTGCTGGTCGGGCCGGAGTGCGGCCAGGCACTGGTAGAGGTGGTACTCGGCCTGCTCGTGGTCGTCGGCCTGCGCGAGTGCAAGACCGGTCAGGCCGTGCAGCTCGCCGCGGGTGTAGAAGTCGCTCCACGCGGTGCGAGGTTCCATGGGGGCCTTGGCGAATGCCTTCTCGGCGTAGCTGAGATTCCGGCGCGCGGCGGTGTGCTCGTGCATGCGGGCGTGTGCCAGGCCGGCGCGAGCGTGAGCGAGGGAGGCGAGCAGGGGGTCGCGGCGGGCGGCGCTGGTGGCGCGGGCGGCCTGTGCTGCGGCCAGGGACTGGGTGTACTGGCCGCGCTGATTGGCCAGGGTGGCCATGAAGCACCAGATGTGGAACTGGATGCTGCTGTCCTGTGCCAGGCCGCCCAGGGTCATGGCGCGGTCGAGATGGGCCTGGGCGCGGTCGTGGTCGCGGTCGTCGATGCACGACCAGGCGGCCATGGCGGTGCAGTCGGCGGCCACGGCGTACAGGCGGCGGCGGACGTTGTCGCTGGCGGTGCCTTCTTGCTGCCGGGCCAAGATGCGGTCGGCCGTTGCCAGGGCCGCATTGCGGAGGTCGGCGTGACCGCCGCGCTGGTCGTCGAGCTCGGAGAGAGCGTCCAGGCGTGCCTCGGCGGCCCGGACGTCGGCTGAACCGATCCTGCGTCCGGACGGCAGGGCTATGGCGGCGACGGCGCCGGTGGATGAGCCGAGGAAGGCGCGGCGGTCCACATCTGCCTCCTGGCGACGTGTGGACGGATCGATGAACCCGAGGCTGGCGGGGCTGCGGCCACTGAGCTGGGCCAGGGCCCGGCGCTGGACCTCGCGGGGCCAGCGGTTGTCCCCGGACCGCCATCTACGGATGGTCCCCTCGATGAGGGTTCCCTGCCTGCCGGTGATTTCACCGATCGCATCGTTCAGCAGCCGGGCCAGCTCGGCGGCCGTAAATCCCTGGTCGGTCATCCAGTCGACGAACTGAGTGTTCCGGGCGCGGTCACTGCTCTCCACGTGACCCACCGTAGTGCGGTCCGGTGTCTCAACTCGCCTAAAGAAAGGGTCAATTCGCTAGGGCGGCGTCGAGCAGAAAAGGCCGCTCCGCTAGGGCCGACCCGGCTGTATCGGCGGTTGTCTGTCCGTACGGCCCGGCCGTCCCGCCGTGTCCTGCTGGACGCGGACGGCCGGGCGTCGACAAGGGATGTGGCGGGCCGCCGGTGATACGGCTCCGGCTGTCCGTCCGCGCACGACGACCGAAAGAGATGGGCGTGATGGGAACGCAGCAGCACGAGGTCATCCACCACAGCAGGCCCGACGAGGGCACCGACGTCGACGTGGTGGCCATCACTCAGACGATCTCGACGGCCTTGCAGCCGGTGCCGGCCGGGCACACACCGGACCCCGGGGTGCTCGCCGACCTGATCGAGCGGCTGAGCGGACACATCACCCTCCTCCTGCCGATCGCCACGGAACAGCACCGGCGCCGGTGGCCCGCCGACCGCAAGGGGCTGGGGCTGGTGGGCTACGGCCTGGAAGCCACGCGGCGGCGCATGCGTTACGCCCCGCCCAGCCCTGACGACTTCCCGCTCATGGCCCTGAGGTGGGTGCAGGAGTCCGCCCGCGCTTGCCAGACGCTCCTCGGCGTCGTGGGCGCCGCGGACGCGCACCAGCACACGGGAGCCGCCGGATGAACGACGGCATGGACCACCCGTTACGCGATGCGCTCGTCCTGCTCGTGCTCGGACTCGCCGGCCCTGCGGCCGTGCTGCACCAGCCGATCGGCCGCCTCCTGGACGTCGAGTCGGGCGGACCGCAGGACGCGCGGCCTCCGGCAGCAAGCGCCCCGGATGCTCCCGCACGGCACTGATCACCTGTCGCACACAGACCTGACGAGGGGAAAGAACGCATGGCAGTGGTGAAGATCCCCAGCGGCTGGGCCGCCTCGACCGGCGGCCAGGCCCAGCTCGACCTCGACGGCCCAACGGTCGGCGCCGTCCTCGATCGCCTGGCCTCCGATCACCCGGACATGCACCGGCGCCTGTACGCCGTCGGAGGCAAGCGCCTGGGGTCGTGGGTGAACGTCTTCGTCGGCGAGACGAACATCCGCGACCTGGAGCACCTGGAGACCCCGCTCGGTCCCGGCGACGACGTTCTCGTTCTGCCCGCCGTCGCCGGCGGATGAGGAGGGGCGCCATGGTTGCCGAGCACGACATGATCCCGGTCCCCGGCGGCACACTGCGGGCCGGGACGACCGAGGCGGACCTCGACGCCATCGCCGGCGCGCAGCACCTGCCGCGCTCCTGGTTCGAGGACGAGTCCCCCGTCCACCGGGTCGACGTCGCGCCGTTCGCTATCGACCGGCACCCGGTCACCAACCGCCAGTTCGCCGCCTTCACCAGGGCGACCGGCTACCGCACGGTCGCGGAACTGCGCGGAACGGGCCTGGTCTACGGGGCCGGGTTCTGGGAAGACAAGCCCGGCGCCTGCTGGCGCCACCCCATGGGCTTCGACGGGCTGTGCGCCGTGCGGGACCGGCCGGACCACCCAGCGGTGCACATCGCGTGGCCGGACGCCGACGCCTACGCGCGATGGGCCGGGCTGCGACTGCCCACCGAGGCCGAGTGGGAGTACGCAGCCCGCGGGCCCGAAGGGCTCACCTGGCCCTGGGGCAACATCTTCAAACCGGACGCCGCCAACACCGCCGAGCGCACCAGCACGCACCCGATCACGTGCATGGACCAGTGGAAAGACTGGTGGGCCGCCTTCCGCGAATCCCACGACCTGCCGGGCACCACGCCCGTGGGCACCTTCCCCGTCGGCGCCTCCCCGTTCGGCGTCACGGACATGGCCGGCAACGTCATGGAGTGGACCGCCGACCTGTACCGCCCGTACGACCCCCGGCGCAACTACGGGGACATCTACTCGTTCGTCTCTGGGCGCTACCGGGTGCTGCGCGGCGGGGGCTGGACCAACTACCGGTTCCAGGTCAGGGGCGCGGAGCGCATGTGCGCCGACCCAGAAGACCACTCGACGTTCTGCATCGGGTTCCGCTGCGCCAGCAGCAATTTCTAAATCCAACCGAAGGGACACGCTCGTGAAGGTGCTCATCACCGGCGGCGCCGGCTTCATCGGCTCCACCATCGCCTCCGCCTGCGCGGACGACGGCATCACCCCGGTCATCCTCGACAACCTCGTCACCGGCCGCCGGGAATTCGCAGCCCCCCACGCCTTCTACGAGGGCGACATCGCCGACGGCGACCTGATCGACAAGGTGTTCGCCGAGCACCGGGACATCTACGCGGTCATCCACTGCGCCTCGCTCATCGTCGTGCCCGAATCCGTCGCCAACCCGCTCGCCTACTACAGCAACAACCTCGCCGGCAGCATCGCGCTCCTCGGCCACCTGGCCCGCAACCGCTGCGACCGGCTCATCTTCAGCTCCTCGGCCTCGATCTACCGCCCCAGCGAAGACGACTTCACCGTGGACGAGGACTCGCCGCTGGCACCCGCCAGCCCATACGCCCACACCAAGGCCATGGCCGAGCAGATCCTCAAGGACACCGCCACAGCCGGCGGCCCGCGATCGATGTCGCTGCGCTACTTCAACCCCATCGGCGCAGACCCACAGCTGCGCACCGGCTTGCAGGTCCTCAAGCCCACCCACGCACTCGGGCGCATGATCGACGCCCACCACAGCGGCCAGAAGTTCACCATCACCGGCACCGACTGGCCCACCCCCGACGGCACGTGCGTACGCGACTACGTCCACGTCTGGGACCTCGCCGACGCCCACCTGCGCGCCCTGCACCGCTTCGACCAGGTCCTGCCCACCGACGGCACCGACCGGCACCAGGTCATCATCTTGGGCGCTGGCAAGGCCACGACCGTACGCGAACTCGTCAACGCCTTCGGCGAGGTCACGGGCAGGCCCCTGCCCGTCGTCGAGACCGCACGACGCCCCGGCGACACAGTCGGCGCCTACAGCCGCAGCACCCGCGCCAAGGACCTGCTCGGCTGGGAACCCCAGCACACCATCACCGACGGCATCCGCGACTCCCTGCGCTGGTACGACAAGCGTGACACCCTCCTGACCGCAGACGGCTGACCTCCTGCCGCTCCCATTGCATGCCCTCGGCCCGACGGCCGGGGGCTTGCATGCCCGGACGCGCGGTCGGCCCACCGGCCGGACGCTGGCCGGCACCATCCTGGGATCCGCACGCACCCTCGCCGGCATCCCCCTCTACACCGCGCTCCTGCAACACCAGCAGCTGCACGCCGAGCCCCTGGTTATCTCGGTGCTCCCCCTGAAGCAGATCGAGGCACCCCCGGCTGTTCCAGGGGGCGCGCGTTTGGGTGGGCTGAGGTCGGCGGCACGGGCGGGTGGGTCGGGGACATCGGCAGCGGTGCTACGCCGGGGCGGAACCGGCCGTGACACGGAATTCGCATCACGTGGTTCCTGCTGGTGGGTGGGTCGCCTGGCCGGACCGTGGGCTGATGTCCGGTGGGGGGTTGAGGCCGGCCGGGCGGCTCCCGTACCTCCGCACGCCGGACTCCGGCATCCCCAGGTCGGGGCTCCCGTTCGGTGGTTGAGGCATCGAGGGCCGCGTTGAGTTCTGGCTGCTGGCCGGCGTCCGGGCGGGCACCTCGGTGCTGGACGGCGGCGGGGCGTTCCGGGGCAGGTTTGCACCTGGACTGAGGACCGTGGGATTTGGGCTGGACGTGATCACTGCGGCGGGATGGAATGGCCCTCGACGCCGAGACAGTCCCGGATGCCGGAGCTGGGAGAACGGGGTGGGGATGAACGCAACGACGCACACCAGCGCCGGTCAGCGGCTCGCGCTGAGCGCCGATGAGGGTGTCATGACAACGGCAGCCGCCCCGACGCACGTCCTGGCCTGGTTCCCCGGTGACCTGCTGATGGACGACGCGGAAAAGTCGTGCTGGGAGCTGTTCACTGTGCAGGAGTGGGAGAACAACTCTCTGGGCGAGTGGCTGCCCGGCGTCCTGACGCGCGAGACGTCCCTGGCCGCCCTGCGGGCGTGGGTGGAGGCGGAGCTCGGTCGTCGCGTCCTGGAATTGCGCATCGACACGTGGCGGGCTGCCCTGCCCACACCGACCGGTGAGCCGGGCCCGTGGCACGTCTACCCCGCCTACAAGATCATCGTCGAGCCGGGTGCCGACGAGGAAGGGGAAATCGCCTTCGAGGCTGCTGCCGGCGGGGAGGACGGCGACGCCGATACGCCCCAGCCTGAACATGTGCCGGACAAGAGCCGCCGGGCCGAGGCGCTGCTGCAACGCCTGCACGACTATGTCGGAGACGAGCACTGGAACCGGTGGCCAGCCGCCCACCGCGAGGCATTCGGCGCCGCGATGGCGGACATGACCACGAACCCGGACCGCACGCTGTCCTTCGGCCCGGACACACCCGTCCCGGCCTGGGTGCGCCGGGAGTTCGACGGGCGGATGTACCGGTCGGAGTGCCCGAGCCTGGCCCTGGCCAGCACCTGGGAACCCCGCGACTGGGCGCGGCTGCTGGCCGACCACCCCGAGATGCGGTTGACCAACCACTACTACGCCGCGCCGGATCCGCAGGCGATCCTCGCCGCACACGAGCTGCTGCGCGAGCGCGGGCTTGAGCCGTGGTTCGACGTCGAGCTGGAGCTGAACCTGGTGGATGGCCAGATCGTGCCCGAAGTGGGCACCGGCGCCCTCTACACCCCGTACACGCTTTCGGGTGACGTGCAGGCCGAGGTGTCTGCGCTGTTGGGCGATGGTGCCGTGCTGGTGCTGGACACCCCGACCCCTCGTGGCGAGGGCATGAACGGCTGGGAGTGGTGGTGAGCCCCCAAGGCGCAGGCCCGGTGACGAGCTGGCCGTAGCCACACGCGTCCCCCCGCTGCCTGCACGCCCCGCGAACCTCATCTTGCCTGTCCGGAGCTTCCGCTGGTCTGGGTGAACGGCGGGTCGGCGGGTGGCGACGGTGGCAGTATGCCGGGGGTGAGGGCTGAGTTGGTGGGATTGCTGCGGGATCGACTGGCCAAGATGGGACCGGCGGAGCGGGCGGAGCTCGTCGCGAGGTTCCCCGAGGCATACGCCCGTCCCCGCCCGCAGACGCTGCATCAGCTCGCCTTCCGGCTATTGGTCGGCGTCCGGGCGGACGCCTCGGTGCTGACCCGGCGCGAGGTGCAGGTGCTGGAGGCCGCCGTCGCGCTGACCGGTATATCGACGGGCTGGCACGAGCCGGTGGCCTGCTCGCGGGAGGCTCTGGAGCGGCTGTTCGGCGTGGGGGAGACGGTCACGGCCGAGCGGTTCCAGGAGGTGCTCGACGCGCTGGCCGGCCGGGTGCTCGCGCTGACGGACGACGCCCGCCTCGTGCTGCACCCAGGTGTGCCGGAGCTGTTCCAGGCCCCGCTGGGCCGCCGCCACCGGGATACCCACGCCCAGCGGCCCCGAAAGGCGCCGCTGTCGCTGGCCAGGGTGGTTCCCCGGACGCGGCCGGTGGGCGAGATGCAGCGGGCGGGGGGAGCGGCGGCCGCGGCCGCCGCCGCGCTCCAGCGCATCGACCGGCTCCTGGAGCTCTTCGCCGAACCGTCGTGGCCCGCGCTGAAGCAGGGCGGGATCAGCATCCAGGCCGTCCGCCGCCTGGTCCGCCTGCTCCACATCCCCGAGGGCGAAGTGCGGCTCTGGCTCCACCTGGCCGCCGAACTCGACCTGATCGCCGCCGAGCACGGCCGATGGACCCCCACGAAACAGGCGGCCGCCTGGAAGACCGCAGAGCCGGCCGCGCGCCTGGCCGACCTCGGCCGCGCCCTGCTGGGCATGAACGCGCTGCCCCTGGCACCGGTGACCGACCCGGACCGCCCCGGAAAGGCCGCGGCGACCCTCAGCAGCGACGCCCACGTCTACCGCGCCTACGCGATCCGCCACACCGTGCTGCGCGTCCTGGCCGAACTCCCCGACGGCCACGGCGTCGTCGACGACGAGCAGCTCGCCGCCGCCGTCTACGACCGCACCCCGACCGTCTTCGCCCCCTACGGTCACCGGCCGCCGCTGGTCGACGACACCTTCTGCTCCCACATGAGCATCTGGTGCACCTCCTCCCTGGAAGCGGACACGGTCACCGCCGCGGTGCTGCGCGAGAGCGAGCTCCTGGCCCTGACCGCCGCGGGCGCCCTCACCGGCCTGGGCCGCGCCCTGCTGGACGGCAACGACGCCCCGCAGCTGCTCCATGCCGCGGCCGCGCTGCTGCCTCTCCAGGAGACGGCCGCGATCCTGGCGGACCACCTCGTCCTGGTGACGGGCGTCCCCACGCCCGCCCTGCGCGCCACCCTCGCCGACCTGTGCGACCTGGAGCGCACTGAGGCCCAGTCTCAGACCTGGCGCGTTTCCCCGACCAGCGTGCGCGCATTCTTCGACCGGCACCCTGATGCCAGCGCCGAGGAGGTCTTGGAGCGGCTGACGGCCGTCTCCAGCACCCCGATCCCGCAGACCATCATCTACCTGGTCCACGACACCCGCCGACGCCATGGCCACATCCGGCTCTCCCGGGCCGTCACGGTCCTCGACGTCCAGGACGAGGCCCTGGCCACCGAACTCGCCCACCACCGCGACCTGCGTGTCCTGGGCCTGCGGCGGGTCGGCCCGACCGTGCTCCTCTCCACCGTGGGCTCCACACGCGTGATGTCGGCGCTGCACGCGGCCGGGTACGCGCCCTCCAGCAGCGCCGAGGCCGCGGCCGTGCCGTCCCTGGACGGTCCGTCCGCCGCTGGGGAGGAGGCGTACCGGGCGCCGTTGAACGTGCGCTTCCCCCGGCAGGAGGCGAAGCGGCCGCGGGACTTCGCGCGGTGGGTCGCCGCGCTGCCCGCCGACACCGAGCCGCCGCCGGAGCTCCCGCTGGTCTGGCACATCCGCAAGGTGGCCCCGCAGCTGGGGGCGGCGGACTGCACGGCCCTCGCCGAGGCGATTACCTCGGGCGGCCGCGTCCACGTTGCCTACCGCGCCTACGGACGCTCGCACGACACGCTCACGGTCAAGGCGCCGCGTCTGGAGGGAAACCGCCTGGCCGGGGAGCGCCGCAGCCACCCGATGCCGCTCTCCCTGGCCGACCTCCGCATGGTGTTGCCGCTGCCAGCACCTCGGGGCCGGCTGTGACGGCCCGGGGGCCCCGTCCGGCTGACCGTTGACCACGAGACGGTCACCTCCGCCTGCGCGCCCGGGCAATCAGCTGATCCTGGATACGGCCCGGCCTGACGGCTCGTAGGGTCGGTGTCCATGGACGACACCGAACTGCGCGACGACCCGCCCCGCCCCAACTCCGTTGAGGATGAGGGGGCTGGGCGGTGACGGCTACGGGGGAGGCGCTGCTGCTGGTGCCGGTCTCCACGGTTCCGGGCACCGACCTCAAGGCCTTGGGTCAGCAGCTCGCCGACGCCGTGGTGCATCTGCCGTACCCGGCGGCTGCGATCTTCGCGCCGGTCGGCATCCCGCCGGAGATCGCGGCTGCCACGCGGGAGGTGGCGGAGCGGCAAGGTCTGGCGGAGGCCGCTGCGGACACCGGCATGTTCTACGCCCGTCTGTGGGTGTGCCCGCCGGGGCAGGTCACGGACTTCGAGGTGGCGGTGGACTGCGTGCAGGTGTGGCAGGAGCACGTGGAGGGCGTAGCGCGGTCGGGTGCGGTAACGGTGGGCTGTATGCCCGCGCCGAGCCCGGACGGCTGGTTCGCCGGGATCGTCGGCTGCCGCACCCTCCTGCGTACGGCCGGTGCGCCGCAGGGGCTGATCCCGGAGGAGTAGTAACCGGCGCAGCCGCGCTGGGCTGTGTGTTTCAGTGCCTGTCGTCGTCAGCTGCGGCGATCCAGATCGGGCTGCCGATGAATACGACGTCGACGTTGGTGGAGCCCCAGGGGACGGGGCCGGGGTGGCAGGCGTAGGTCTCTGTGCCGATCTCGGCCCGGCGCGGCTGGCCGCTCTGGTGGTCGAGGTGGGCGGCGGAGGCGAGGTCGACGAGCGTGGGGTTCGGCGCCTACTCCACCCACGAGCTCGGGATCACCCCGGAGGACTACGACACCCGCCTCGACGTCGACTTCAGCGTGCTGGAGGACGACCAGGTCCCGGCTGCCGCATGACGGGGGTGCCCGGCCGGAAGGCTGATCGCCGTCCGGCCGGGCACCCGCGGCCTACCGGGACAGGCGCAGGTCCCAGCCGCCGGTGGTGCGGGTGAGGGTGGGGGTGTAGGTCTCGGGGGCCGGGCGTCCGGCGTTCTCCCAGGCGGTCAGCCAGCTGTGCAGGACCGAGAGGGAGGGGGAGTCGGGCCGGTCGGCGAGGATGGTGCCGCCCTGCTGGATGACCGCGGCGGTCGTCTCGGTGGAGTGGCCGATGGCCCACAGGTCCGGGCGGAGCCCGGCCATGGTCAGGTGCCCGTCGCCGAGGGCGGCGGCGAAGGTCCGCCAGGACGGCCAGTCGACGTCCGCCCCGCCGTACGGCTCGGTGTGCGCGTCCTTGGTCAGGCGATCGAGGACGGTGCGGGCGCCGGTGTGCAGGTGGTCGTCGCTCTCGCGCCAGGCGATGGAGACCCAGGACGGGGCGGGGAGGCGGTTTTCCCAGTCCACCCACCGGCCGGGCAGGTCCAGGTCGGTCTTCGGGGAGGCGGTCGCCTCGATGTACCCGCCGGTGAACACCGCCTCCACCACCGGCTCCCCGCCGCGCACGCGGATCTTGGCGACCACGGTCATGTTGGGCACGGGCGCGATCGGCAGCGGCGCGACGATCAGGCCGCCGTCGACGACCTGGTCCACCCAGGCCCTGGGCAGTAGGGGCGGGGTGCACCAGGCCACCATCCGGTCGTACGGGGCCCGCTCGGCGAAGCCGGCGGTGCCGTCGGCGCTGTGGCAGTGCACGTTGGTGACGCCTCGTTCGTGGTGGATGAGCTGGGCCCAGCGCACCAGGTAGGCGTCGATGTCCAGGCTGGTCACCGTGCCGGTGGGGCCGACGAGCTGGGCGAGCAGGGCGCCGGAGTAGCCGGAGCCGGTGCCGTGCTCGGCGACGTTCATGCCCGCCCCCACGTCCAGGGTGGTCAGCTCGCGGTGGATGACCACGGGGTTGGAGCGGTGCGGGGTGGGCCCGCGGCCGTCGTGGTGGGTGTAGTGGCGTTCGGGGACGGTCTCGGCGGCCTGGGCGACGGCGGTGGTCACTGCTCACTCCTTCGAGGGGTGCGGGGCACTCGCATTCGGTCAACTGCTCCGGGCGGGTGAAGGACACGCCGCCCGGCAGCGCGGGGTCAGATCGTCAGGGCGGTGTGGTGGTGCCAGCCGGCGGCCGTGTACTCGCCGACGGGGCCGTGGCCGGGCAGGTCGGCCCAGGCGTGGTACTCGACCGGGGGCGGGGCGAACCGGGCCCCCAGGTGCCACTCCAGCCGCCGGCCGAGGAAGGCCGCGGCGAGCACGGCCCCCAGGGAGGTCTCCATGCAGGCCGCCCGGCCCGGCCACCGCCGGGCGGTGTGCCGTACGGCTTCCACCAGGGCCCCGGCCCGTGCCGCGTCGAGCGGCCGGCGGCCGAAGCGTCGTGCGAGGCGGGCGGCGCGGGCGGTGTGGCGGAACGGCAGCCGCA
>NZ_JBFAPH010000013.1:0-42850 GCF_040675635.1 Streptomyces sp. NPDC049577 | reverse complement strand
GGTGCCGGTGGCGCGGTAGTGCGCGACCTTGGTGGTGAGGTAGGTGTCCGAGTAGCCCAGGGCCGCGCCGATGCTCTTGGCCGTGACGCCTTGGTCGACGAGCTTGAGGACCGCGGCGCCGAGTTCGGGCCCCTCCAGGCCGTCCAGGAGACGGCGGTCGTCCGCGGTCAGGTCGCGGGTGGGGGCCACACGCCAGACCATGCCGCGGGCGTCGAGTTCGCGGCGGCGCTGGTCGGGGACGGGCCTGCCCCCGGCCTTGGTGCCGGCGTGGAGGTTGCGGTAGTAGGAGATCCGGCTGCCCAGGGCGTAGCCGGTCTCGTCGACGTACTCCTTCTCCACGCCGGCCAGGGAGCCGTGTTCGGCGACGTAGCGGTCGCAGGCGGCGATGAACTTCTTCCAGGTCGTCGACTCCTCGTCGAAGTTCATGCCGAGTTCCTCCAGCGAGGCGCGTTCGGCCGGGTCGAGGCGTCCTTGGGCCGCGTTGCGGCGCGCCCGCTGGAGGCGTTTGCCGAGGGGGTAGCCGTCGGGGGTGCGGTAGGAGCCGGGGACGAGGAGGTCGCCGTGCTCGGCGGCGTACTGCTGGCAGGCCGCATACAGCTGTTGCCAGCGCAGGTCCCGGGTGTCCCACACCATGCCCAGGCCGTCGAGGGTGCGGCGGACGTGCTCCGGTACGCGGTGGCGGTTGCTGCGGGTGTGGTTGATCTTCTGGCCGAGGGGGTAGTCGGTGGGGGAGGTGTAGGTCTGTGGCACCAGGACGTGCCCGAGCTCGCGTTTGAAGGCTCGCAGCTCGTCGAGGAAGCGCTGCCACGGCAGGTCGGTGGTGTCCCAGACCATGCCGATCTTCTCCAGGGCCTCGACGCGGTCGGGGCGCAGCCAGCCCTTGCGCCGGTGCTGGCGGGCGTTTTGGATCCAGTGGCCCAGGTGGAAGCCGTCGTCGGTGACGTGGGTGGCGGGGACGTTGAGGTGGTGGTTTTCGGCGGCGAAGGTGCGGGCGTGGCCGTAGCCGGTCCACCAGGCAGAGGTGGTCTGGCGCACGGTCAGCGCGGTGAGCTGGCGCAGCAGGTCGTCGCTGGTGCCGGGGGGAAGCTGGAGGGTGATGCGGGAGGGCAGCTGCGGGTTCTCCCGGTGCTCCTTGGTGCGCTGGGTGTCCAGCTCGATCCCCAGGCTTTCGTCGTGGGCGCGCAGGGCGCGCAGGACCTGCCACAGGGTGCGGAAGTCGCCCGGGTCGAGGTCGCCGATGCTTTCGGTGGAGTCGGGCACGACGATGGGGACGATCACGGTGGCGGTGCCCGAGGTCTCGCCGGAGCGGCGCAGGGCCCGGCCGACGGCTTGGACGATGTCGACCTGGGAGCGCTTGGGGTGGGTGAACAGGACCCCGTCGACGGTCGGCACGTCCACGCCTTCCGACAGGCACCGAACGTTGGCGATCACGGTCCAGGTGCCGGGCGGGTGGCGCAGGGTGTCCAGGATCTGCTCGCGCTGGGCGTGTGTGTGCTCGCCGGTGATGCGCTCGGCGTGGACCGGGCCGTCGGGCTGCTGGTCGGCGGGGACCCGCCGGAGTGTGCCGGGCAGGGAGCGGACGAATTCGGCGGCGGCCTCCAGGCGGTGGCAGAAGGCGATGACGCGGCGCAGGCCGTGCTGGCGGGCCGCTTTGGCCAGCACGCTCTGTGCGGCGAGGGTGCGAAGGTCCGGACCGCCCGGGGTCTCGACGTGCAGGTGCTCGTCGTCCTGGAGCAGCTGGAGCATCTCGGCCTTGGTGACGCCGGCGATGACCACGCGGTAGTCATCAAGGTAGCCCTCGCTGATTGCCCGGGCCCAGGAGTAGGTGAAAAGGACCGGCCCGAAGACGGCCGTGTCCGACATCGTCAGCCCCTGGTGGGTCTGTGCCCTGAAGTCGTCGATGCGCGGGGTCGCGGTCATGAACAGCCGGCGCCGTGCCGGAAAGACGCTCTCGCTGAGGATCTGGCGGGTGGCCAGGTCGGCGCGTCCGGCGAGGTGGTGGGCCTCGTCGTGGACGACCAGGTCCGTTGTGGCGCCGACGTTACGCAGTGCCTCGGCGAGCCGGTGGGCGGAGAGGTAGGTGGCGACTACCAGGCGCCGGCCGCGTGCGGTGGCGAGCCAGGAGCCGATCTCCGCGACCTCGGTCGTCACGTGCGCGGGGATGTCCCCCAGGTGAGCCGGGGCGTCGGTGACGGTGTCGTCGGAGCAGACGGCCAAGACCGCGTCCACCCGCGATGCGGCCCGCCATGCGTGCACCGTCTGCGCGACCAGCGCGAGCGAGGGGGCAAGGACGACGAGCAGACCGTCACCGGGCACCAGGCGAGTGGCGGATAACACCGAGATGAGGGTCTTGCCGGAGCCGCAGGCCGCATGCAGCTGCCCGCGGCCCCCTTCGGCCAGGCCGGAAGCGATGGCCTCGACGGCCTCCTGCTGGTACCCCCGCAAGGACACGTTCCCGTTCATCGAGAAATTCCCCCAAGGAAATGAACAGTGCGTCACCGCGGGTCGGAACCGTATCCCGGACCGCCGCGGCTGGGCAGGAAGATGAACGATGATCAGCCGCTGGCCGGCAGCCCGGCCAGGTCGCCGCGCTGGCAGGCGTCGATGACGGCCAGGGCCTGCACCCGGCTCAGGCTGCGACAGGCGGCGGCCACTTCCGCGCCCAGCGCCTCGTCGCCCAGGTCGGCGTCTTCGGCCTCGCCGGCGAGCAGGCCGGCGGGATCACCGATCCACGTGGCGTCGATGAAGATGCCACGCACGATCCACGCCAGCGCCTTCCAGTGGGAAGCGGGCAACGGCGGCAGGGTGCGCCGCTCGGCCTCCAGCAGCCGCTCCAGGGTGTCGTGCGGCAGCGAGCGGGCGCCCGCGTCCCCGAGCCGGCGGGCCCTGGCGACCGCCTCGGAAATGGTCTTCTCGGACACGCCGAGTTCGTCCGCGAGCTGCTTGGCGCCACCGCGCCCGCGGCGCTGAACCTCCTCGCCGATCGCGCGGGCCTTGTCGTCGGCGCCGGCGATGCGTTCGCCGTTGCCGAACTCGATGCGGGCGGTGGCGGCGGCCAGCCGCTGGTGGAAGTCCGACATCACGAAAGGGGAGCTCCTTGCAGACAGGGCCCCGCGCCCGGAACGGGCGCGGGGGGACGGGCAGGCGGTCAGGCGGCCGCTTCGATGAGGTCCTCGCGCACAGTGCGCAGGTACTCCTCCAGACCGGGCACCACGGCGACACCGCTTTCGCTGACGTCGGCGAGATCACGGACGATCTCGTCGGCGATCTCCTCCAGACGGTCGTCGTCGGTGTCGCAGGAGATGTCGTACTCCTCCGCCTCGCCCCCGGTGACGGCCCCGTCGATGTCCCACACGGCGACCAGGTCCGCCTCGTCGAAGCCCTGGTCCTCGCGGTCCGACGCGTCGAGCCCCAGGCCCAGGGCGTCGCGCAGCTGCTCCTCGGCGGCGCGGGCGTCCTCGCCCAGGCAGGCCACCTTGTTGTTGCCGTCCCAGACCTCTTCCCAGTCGGCCAGGATCCGCTCGGCCAGGGGCGCGATCTGCTCCATGACCCGGTTCGCCGCCGCCCCGGTCAGCAGCGGGATGGCGTAGCGGCGCTCGAAGTTGTGGAAGACCGAGAAGGGGACGGCCCCGCCGACCTCGGCGTCGTAGTCGGCAAGCAAGGTCCCTTCCCGAAGGTCGAGTTCGATGTAGACGGGCTGGGGCGCGCCCTGGCCGACGTACTGGCGGAAGAGCTCGGTGGGGGTGGTGCAGCGGATGATCCGGACCTCGGTCATGGATGTACCCTCCACAGGTGTCGGGGGCCCCTGCTGGCCACCCGGCGGGGTGTCGGAGGGTGCCTCCTCCGACACCCACAAAGATACTTACCCCGTGGGGTAAGTTGCAAGTGCCTGAAGCAAGTTCAGCGAGAAAAGTGTCCGCCAGTCGCCCCGAGGGGCGCCGCAAGCTGGTGGAACTGGTGCTGCCGTATTGGTGGACGCCGACCTATGCGAGACCGGGGCCATCGGCGAGGGCGTTCAGCGCCGAACAGCGCGAGCGCCTGCTGGACCTGGTGGCCCAGCAGACACCTGTCCCCACAGCCGCCAAGGAAGTGGGGGTGAGCACGACCCAGGTCTACGGGCGGGCGACCTGGGACGCGGCGTTCGCCGAGGCGCTGGGCGAAGCAGTCTGGTCGCTGTGCGTCCTCGGGGAACACGACCCGCGGTGCGGCACGGCTGCCGGGTACCGGGGGAATAGCTCCGGCCGGTCGCCGCGGCCGTCGTGCAGGGGCACCGGCTGCCGCGAGTGGCGACGTGGCGCGGCTCAGCAGGAACGCGCCGACGGGAGGGAGTCCGATCTGCTCAGCCTCCGGTAGGAAGCGGCGTGCGGACCTCAGCGGACCGGCTCACCCAATTGCGGCCTCCACCGCCAGCGCCCGAGAAGTCGCACGGCAAGGGAGTCCCCGCAGGCGGCAGACGCCGACGGGGACTCCCCCGTCTGCGTCCGGCACGCGTGCCGGACGCTGCTCACAGGCCGATCCCCTTGGTCGCGGCGTCCTCGAACGCCTCGCCCTCGTCCACGTACTCCCAGAACACCGGGCTGTTGGCAGACCAGCCGCCCTGGCGGCGGAGCTTGTCGACGCGCTTGCGGTTCTTGATGCCGAGGGTGACCAGCGTGCGCCGGGCGGAGTGGCCGGTGATCCGGCGCCCGGTCAGGCCCGCGTACTTCGCGGACCGCGCGAGAGCGCGGCCGACGCCGTCCGGCGACAGGCGTTTGGTGCCCTGGTGGCCCCACTGGTCGACCGACAGGAACGCCGGGCCGTCGGGGTCCGCGCCGGCAGCGAGCTTGGCGGCCCTGTACGCCTGCCAGCAGCGCACCGGGCAGGTGCTGCGGTTCTCGCCGTACGTGACGGGCGCCTTCCGGCCCGGACGGCCCTTGACCGAGGGCACGCTGACGATCAGCCCCTCGTCCACGATCTCGATGTCCGGGTCGTCCAGCTCGGACATCTCCTGGTTGCGCCCGGCGATGCCCACCTTGAGGGCGTTGAGCGCCTGGTCCCGCAGCCGGGCCAGCTCCGGCACCCGGTAGACCATGCGGCGCCGTGCCGTCGGCTGCGGCTGGCGCTCGTGCGGGGCTTCCGCCATCGCGCGCAGGTCGGCCGGGCTGAGCGAGGCCGCCTTGCCGCGGCCGCGCTGCTGGCGCCTCTTGTCCAGCCGGAGCGGCTTCAACGCCCGCCGGGCCGCCTCCGTGGCCTCCTTGGGCACGGTGTAGCCGTGCCTGCGGGCCTCCGCGGTGACGCCAGTGATCCTGCGCTCGATCGTGTTCGGCGGCGCCTCGACCACCTGATCCAGGTAGGTCACGAACGACACGAACGTGCCGACGGTGACCTTGCTGAGCGGCAGGCGGGTGCCGGTTCGCTCGGCGAGCCAGTCGTGGAACTCGCCCCAGATCTCCCAGTCGCGCGCGTAGCCGTCCTTGGTCTTCGTCGGCCGGATGGCGTTGAGGTGTTCCTTGGCGTCTGCGTCCAGGGCCTTGAGGACGGCGGCCACCGGGTCGGGCACGGCGACCTCGCCGGCACCGGGGACGTCGTCCACCAGCTCGGCGTCGACCACCTCCACCGACTCCAGCGCGGCCCCATACTCCGTGGTGGTCGTCATTCGGCGACCTCCTCCACCTCATCGGCGAGCTTGCCGACCCGCTCGGCAGCGTGGGTGATCCGCTTCGCCTCGACCCTGAGAGTCGAGCCCTCCTCGTCGTGCTCCGCGAAGTCCGCCGCGACCTCGCCCACCAGGTGGGCCAGCTCCTCCAGCACCTCCGCGACGTCCTTCAGCCCCGCCCGCAGCTCCCCGCGCTCCAGGTAGTACGCGGCCCGGGCGAGTTCGCCGTACGCGGGCAGGTCGTCGCGGGTGGCGACGGCGGCCTGCTCCTCCTGGAACGGCACGTACACCTGGGTGAGCATCAGTCCGGGCTGCTTGCTCTCGGCTTCGGTGCCGAGCCCGGAGACCGTGGCCACCAGGCTCGGGTGCACGGTGTGCACCTGGTTCGGCTCGTCGGGCAGGGCCCAGTGGTGGTCGTCCAGGGACAGCGGCATGTCGCCGGGGAGCTGCTCCAGCAGGGCGCGCAACTCGCCCACGGTGTCGACCATCGGCGCCGCGACGACCGCCGACCGCAGCCGGGGCGCCTGCTCCGTGTAGGTGTCGCGGGCATCGACGGCTGCTTGCCCCATGGCGGCGTCGACCGCGCCCGTCATCGCGGCGTGCGCCTCGGTCATGCCCTCCCCCCGAACGGCTCGGGAACGATGCGGCCGTGCTCGCGCAGCCACGCGTGGGCCGCCTTCTCCTCGGCCCGCAGCCGGTCGTAGACGGTGGTGCCCGCGGGGGTCATGTCCGTGAAGGCGACGTCGGCGATGCGACCCTGCGCCCACTGGCACAGCTCCCACTCTGGCTGACCGGTGTCGCTGTTGTACGCGGCCGGGTGCAGGGAGCCGTCCCGGACGAACGCCTCCCGCTCGACCTTCCGCTGCGCGACCTTGGCCTCGGCGGCGGCGAGCACGGCCCGGGCCGCCTCCACCTCCTTCTGCGCCTCGGCGATCCGGTCCTCGAAGTACGCGGTGACGACGGCCGTGCCGTCGATCTCGGCGGTGCTCACTGGTCCTGGTCCTCCTTCGTCTCGGTCGCGGCGGCCGCCTCCAGCTCCGCCGCCACCCACTTCGCCGCCGCGGTGACGGCGGGGAGGGTGACGGTGGTGAGCATCATGACGCCATCACTTCCCGTCGGCGGTGAGCCACCGCAGCAAGACGGTGATGTCGCCCGGAACGGCCGCGTCGTTCCCGGTGCGGAGGTGCTCCAGCAGGGCGAGCCCCGGGGTGGGTTCGCGGTACACCAGGACCAGGGCGGCGTCGTCCTGCGGCAGGGTGTCCGGCAAGGTGCGCAGCGACCAGTCCCGTCCGGCGCCTCCGAGCGCGGCGCGGACCTCGCCGGCCGGGAGCGCGCGGGGCCGGTAGCCGATGCGGTCCATCAGGGCGTGTCCGGGGTCGTCGTCCGGCTCGCAGCCTGCGGGGCACGGCGGCTGCGGCTCCGCGTCGCAGCGGCGCGCGACCTCGCGGCACAGCTCCGCGAGCCGCTTCACGCCGAGGCCCCGAGTCTGGTCCGCGGCGACGGAGCGGGCCAGCGTCTCGGTCTCGTGCACGAGGTGCTCGGGCTTCATGTAGAAGGCGTTCGGCAGGTCCAGGTGGGCTTTTACCGCCCAGTCCGGGATGGCGATCAGGTCGGCTATCGCATCGGTCGGGGGCATCGCCCAGGTGTCGGCGGAGCGCTGCGGTTCCGGCATTGCACGATTCTTCCGGACCAACCGGTTAATCTCCCTGCGCACCCCCTCCGGGGACCGGTCGTGGAAGAGGCCGTTCTCCCGGAAGAGGTGGGCGGCCTCGTCCAGCATCAGCACGACGCGGTCGGGCAAGCCGCCGGTGCGCTCCTGCTGGGCGGCCAGCACGGCGGCGAGTATGTCCGCGGGCGTCTTGCCGGGCGTCGGGCGCTCCACCTCCTCGCGCATTTGCAGGAGTTCGATGGTCTGGTCTTGGAGCTTGGTGGCGGCCCACGCGCGGGCGGCCTCGGCCTCGACGTCCTCGTCGGCGTCGCGGCGGTACTGCTTGGCGACGGCGGCGCAGGCGTCGGAGTCGCACAGCACGCGCGCCACCGCCTCGGCCGATCCGTCGGGGCGTTCGATGACCTCGACGTCGGAGTCGGCCAGCTCGGCGGCGATGCACTCGGAGACAAAGGTCAGGCCCAAGCGGGCGTTGGCCTCCAGCGCCGCGAGGTAGTCGGCGGTGGGCGGCACGGTCCTTGAGCCGGCACGCCCGCGCACGCGGTGCACGTGGACGGTGTAGTGGCGATCCGGTTCGCCGGGGACCAGCAGCAGGGGGACGCTCAGCGGCATGAGGGGGTCGGCCTCTCGGTGGCGGGGGTCGGGTGGTGGTCGGTGTGCAGGCTGATCTGGCTGAACTCCGTGCGGCGCACGGGCGCCGGCGGGGCGTGGAGGACGCTCCAGGCTCCCGCGTCGGCGTCGCCCCGGGTGACGCGGAGGTGGCGGTCGTCGGCCGCGTGGACGGGGTAGGTGGTGGCGGTACGGGCCAGCTCGGCCAGGGCCGTAAGGTCGGCGTCGGTCAGCGGGGAGCCGTCGGGGCGGGCGCAGGTGAGGACGATGCGCGGGCTGGGCACGGGGAACAGCTCAAGCTGCCCCGGGCCAACGGGAGTTGCGGGAACGGTGGCCGTCGTCACGACGGGCCCTCCTCGGCGCCGGCGAGCGAAGAAAGAGCGGTGTAGCAGGGGCGGCACAGCGGCAGGGGGCCGCTCGACTTTCCGGGGGTGTCGATGCGCAGCAGCAGTCCCGGCTCGCCGGCGGCCGTGCAGCCGCCCGCGGTGACCGGTCCGGGGCTCTCGCGGTGGTAGAGGCCGCACAGGCACCGGCAGCCGCCGGGCCGGTGCTGCTCCCAGCCGAACAACACCGGCCGGTGCAGCGCGAGCACGGGTTCGCTCACCGGCCGCTCTGCGGGTCCGGTGCTCACCGCGTCGTCGCCGGTTCGTCGTCGCCGAGTTCGACCAGAGCCAGGACGGCGGCGTACTGCTCGGCGCTGAGGCCTAGCGGCGTCTCGCCGCGCTCCTCGGACCCGGCATGCAGCTTGCGCTGGCCCTCGGCCCAGGCGCGCAGCAGGTCGCGCGCCTCGTCGGGGGTGAGGTCGAGGGCGGCGGCGGCCTGGTTCCAGGTGGCACCGAGGTCGAGGGCGTCGTGGAGGTAGGCGCCGCGGCCGTGCTCCATCTCGCGGCGGATGGCCTCGCGCAGCGCGAGGACGGCGAGGGCGTCGTCGGCGGTGCCGCGGTCGACCTCGTGCGGGAAGTCGGCGGGCAGGAGGCGGTTGGTCAGCCGGGTGATGTGCTGCTGGTGCTTCTCCGCCAGCCACGTCAGCGGCGTGGCCGGCGGTACGTCGCCGGGGTGGGTGACGTGGAGGTCTTGCCAGTGTTTGTACGCGTCGGTGCTCATTGGACTGATTTTGTCCCTCCGTCGCGGGCGCCGGTGGTGACGGTGCACCATGTCCGGTTTATCGCCTCGGATATGGCACATTATCCGAGGCGAGACGCACTGTGTCATCACTTCGCCAAAACCCGTGCAGAATTCCGGCCAGATTCTCCGAGGTCTGTACGGGGAGGGGTTCGGTGCGGCAGACTCCCGTGCAGACCCCGGAGAACCGGGTGAGAATCTGCCGGAAGGCCCCTGTGAAGATCACCATTGAAGGCGCATCCGTGGAATTCGCCGAGAAGCTGGTTGTCCTCGCCGCCCAGCACCGCGCGGAGCTGACCATCATCGACACCGCCTGGACCGTCGAACGCGCCGAACGCTACCTCCGCTCCCTGCCCGCCGGCGCCCGCCGCTTCGCCGAAATCGTCGTCACCGACAACGGCGGCTACGCCGACGCCGACACGCTGCGCCAGGCGCTCGGCAAGCTCAACGGGCCGACCATCGCCCTGTCCCGGGCCATCCCACGCGGCGTGCGCGAGGGCTGGTGGCCGGAGGGCACCAGCGCGCCCATCAGCGCGGTGTGGGACCCGGAGAACCCCAGCTGGCAGAAGGCCATCGCCTACGAGATGACCAGCGAGAACGTGCCCGTCTTCCGCGAGGCCCTCGCCCGTCTCGCGTTCACCCGACAGGCCGCCCGGGCTGCGGGGCTGCACCCTGGCGGCGCGGGCAAGACGTCCGCGTCCTGGACGCCCGACCCGTCCATGCTGGAGGGCTCCCCGAACATCAACTTTGTTGATGTGGACGGCGGTTCGCGCCCGGCCGACGGCGACCAGGACGACGACGGCGTGATGGAGTGCCACGTCTGCCTCCAGCCGTACGAGGTGGATGAGCAGGGCACCGCCTCTCACCTGGACGCTGGCCGCGACGCCGACCACACCCCGAGGAGCTGACCATGAGCGTCAGCACGGAGTGGCTGCGCGCCTGCTACTGGTCGCCGATGACCGGCATGCGCGACGTCGCCGCGAACCTGTTGATCGAGTGGGGTCACCGTCCCGAGGACCACCCCAAGGTACTGGACGCGCTGGAGATCGAACTGTCCGGCGCCCTCATCGAGACCGCGTCCGACGTGATGCGCGAGCACGGCCTTCCCGACCTGCGCGTGCAGCCGGAGGCGGCGGAACCCGTCTGGAAGTGCCCCGACTGCGACACCAACAACACCCGCCGGGCGGACGCCACCTGCCTCGCCTGCGGGCATGACCGGCCGGTCTCCCGGGTCCGAATCAACCTGCCCTCCCCCGCCAACTCCGTCCGCAAGGGCACCAGCGCGCACATCAGCCCGGTGTGGGACCCGGAAAACCCCTCGTGGCAGAAGGCCCGCGCCTAAACCATGACCAGCGAGAACGTGGCCATTTTCCGGACCCTCATGCTCAACCTGGACAGTCCAAGCGCACCGACGACGGGAAGGACCAGCCGTGACCGAGAACTCCGTCCGCGCCGTGGACAGCCTGACCGCCTACCTGCGGGCCGCTTCCCCCGACGCGATGCAGGACATCCTGTCCCGGGTGATCGAGGCAGCCGGGACCGCGGCATGGCGGGAGGCCGTGGAGGCCCAGGCCGAAGCGCACATGCACCACCCCGACCTGGAGTTCGAGCACATCAGCGACCTCAAGGGCCGGGCGTGGCAGTCGGTGGCGGACACCTTCGACATCGCCGTGGCGACCCGCGCCCGCCAGGTGACCGCCAGCGGTGACTATGACGCGCTGGCGACCTGGCAGTCCGTGACCGTCGGGATCGACTCCCCGCGGGACGGCCTGGAAGGCACGGGGCTGCTGGCCGAGGACGTCCGCCGGACACGGCGCGACCTGCGTGTCGCATTCATCGTGACCGCGCAGTGGGTCGTCCAGCGCGCCGTGGAGTACGCCGTGTCGGCGGTGCTGCTCCGGGACGAGCTCACCCTGGCCGAGTACACCGTCCTCGCCGACGTCCTGACGCCCGCCTGGTACAACGCGTGGCGGCAGCGCTACGAGGCCGGTGACACCCAGCCCGACGCCGACCGGCTGCTGCTGAACGGATGGCAACCAGTCGACGGCATGCCCCGCTGGCTCAGTGACCCGGTAGCGGTGCGGTGCATCCGCTGCGGCGCCGAACGGGACCTGCTGCCCCGCGACCTCGCGCTCGCCGGCAAAGCGGTCCCGACCTGCCAGCACCCGGCAGGCGCACCGCCCCTGACCATCGCGCAGCGCCGGGAGATCAGCGCCGTGCGCAAAGCACGCCAGGACGAGAAGTACGAGCAGGAGGCACGGGAGGCGGGCTGGGAACCGGTCGACCCCCGGCCGGCGCGGGAGACCACCCCGTGGAAATTGCGTTGCCCCACTTGCGGCGAGACCGTCCTGGCCCGGGTGTCCAAGAGCGAGCATATGACGCCGTGCCCGCACCGCCCGACCGACGCTGAACAGGCCGCGATGCAGCGGTTCGCCGCCGCCGGGTGGGAGACCCTGGGGCACCCCCTGCGCGGCGGGACCAGTAAGCGCTACCCCATCCGTTGCATGACCTGCGGCTTCGAGACGAGCCGCGAGGCCATCAGGAAGATCCGGCCGTGCACGCACCCCGGACACCCGGAAGGGCAGGCGTGAGCATGCGGACCGACCGGCCCCACCTTCCCCTCTGCCCGCCGCCGTCCACCGAGACCAACACCGACGGCGCCGTGCTCGCCCACCACAGCACCGGGCACCTCGACCCGGAGGTGACCGCCGAACTGGCCTCGCAGGCCGGGCTGGACGAGGACGACAAGAAGCGCGCGTTCCTGGTCACGCCGCCGCTCGACCTGACGCCCGGCACGCTACTGGTCGCGGTCGGCCCCGGGGCATCAGGCAAGTCGACGTACGCCGACACCGCGGACGTCGACGTGGTGATCTGCCTCGACTCCCTCCGCCACGAGATCGGCGGCGACACGGGCGACCAGTCCGTGACCCCGGCCGCCGCGGAGCGGCAGAACGCCCTGCTGGAGCACTACCTGAGCGCCGGGGCGTCGGTGTTCCTGGACTCCACGAACGTGGAGGCGCACCTGCGGGCCAGGCTCGTGGAGCGGGCCCGCAGGCATGGCCGCCCCGTCGTCGCCCTGCGCTTCCTGCCCGACCTCAACACCTGCCTGGCCCGGAACCGTCTGCGGCCGGCCAACCGGCGCATACCCGACGACACGCTGCGCTGGCAACACGACCTCGCGCGAGCAGCCACCCCGAGCGTCCTGCTCGCGGAGGGTTTCGCCGCCGTGCATCAGGCCATGACCTGTCCTCCGCGACGGTGAATGCGTCGCGGAGGTTGACAGGTGGGCCGTCGGTCACTCTGCTTCGAACGCGCTCACGCACTCGCCGCACAGGATGGTGCGCTTGGCCAAGGTGCGCGGGGAGACCCGGATCACGGTCGGCGGTTCGCACTGGCAGGTGGCCTTGGCGTAGTTCCGGTCCTCCTTCACCGGGGGTCCGTCCGCCCCCTCCGGCTCATCGCCGCTCGCGTCGTCGTCAAGCTCGGCGGTGCTGGCCGTCCCCCCGGCGCCGCCGACGACGGCCCGGGTGCGTTGGGCCGGCCGCACGCGGGTGGCGCGGATCGCCTCGTCCAGGGCGGCGATCTGCTGATCGTAGGCCGCAGCGGTCTCGTCGGTGGGCGCGGTGCCGGCGAAGCCGTACTTCTTCTTGAAGTAGTCGCCGACGTCCGCCTTCTGAATCAGCCCGAGCTCAGCGGCCGCGTCCCGGAACGTCTTGTTGTGGTACTGGCTTGCCGAGCAGTCCCGCTTGCCCCGGGCGTTGTTGAGGGCGTGCGCGGCCTCGTGCAACAGGGCTCCGAAGACCTCACGCGCACCGTCCTCCAGGGACTCCGCGGTCACGAAAACCTCGTGGTGCAGGGCGCTCCCCTCGCGGATCCGCCAGCGGTGGGGGGCGAAGTGGGCGCTCTTGGTCCTGCTCTCGCGCCCGCCCGTCGCCATGGAGATGACCGCGTCGGGGACCTGCGGGTGTCGGGCCCGGATGGCGTCCCACCCCGCCACCAGGGCGGCGGTCACCCCGGCCGCCACTTCCGCGATCCGTCCCTGCGGCGGGTCGGTCGGTGCGCTCTGCGCCGGTACAGACGGGGCGTCAGCTGCTGTCGTCATGAGCGGCACCTTACCCTAAGTCTCACCTCTTAAGAGGTGAGACTTAGGGGTGAGTTCACGATTCCGGGGCGTGCGCGAAGAAGAGATCCCGCACCCGCCTCGCTGGCGCCCTCACGGGGACCGGAAGGTCCCAGCCACGCCGACTCAGTTCCGAACGGGCGCGAGAGCCCCCTTTCTGCGGGTCACTTCCAGGTGCATCTGTCGTCTATTCACTTTTTGATCCGATTGACGTTCGCTACTCGCCGACCCCTGACCCGGTGCCCCGACCACCCGACAGGGCCGGCTGAGCGGGCCGCTCGTTGTGGTCGTCCGGCCGGGCCGTCTTCTGCTTACCCTCGCGAGCAGCGAGGACCGGGCGGGACGGCTCGCCGAAGGGCACTGCGGCACCGGCGCCGTGGCCGGGCCCGTCGTCCAGGACCTGGTCGAGGTCGGCCTTGAGGTCGCGGATCGCCTCGCTGAGCCGGTCGAAAGCGGCGACCCGCTCGACGGCCTCGTCCCCGCGCACCGCCGAGGCGGCGCGCTGCGCGGTGTGGCCGAGGTCCTGGACCGCCCGCCGCCCGGGCGAGTCGTAGCGACCGGCCTTGGCCAGGCGCTCGGCGAGCTTGTGGGAGAGGAGGGCGACGGTGTCCAGGCTACGCACGCCGGCGGTCCGCAGGGCGCCTTGCCACCGGATGTCGGTGACAAGGTCAGCGCCGTACCGGGCGAGGACGGCCGTGCGCTGTTCGCCGAAGACCCTGTTGGCGACGGGCAGCACTGCATTGAGGCGGCGCCATTCGGGGGCGCCGTTGTACTCGCGGCCGTGCCGTGAGGCATTACCGAATGCCTCGTTGACCAGTTGGAAGGCGTCGACCTCGCGGTCCCGGGCCGCCGGTGCCCGGTCCCCGGCGGGGGCGTCCTGGCGCTCGCCGTCCATGTCCGTGCCGCGAGCCAGGTCGGTGCGCAGGTCGCGGAGCGAGTCGGTGATCTGGCCGAAGACAACGAAGTTCTCGGACCGGTCCCGCAGGCGGTGCGCACCGCGCTCGGCGGCCTCACTGAGCGACCGCAGAGCCCGGTGGCCCGGCGAGCCCTCGCGGCCGGCCTTGGCCAGGCGCTGGGCAAGTCGGTCCGACAGGCGCGCGACGCCGTCGGCCACGCGGGCGCCGACGGCCCGGCAGATCCCCCGGACACGGTCCGCGACGCGGGCGCCGGACCGGCGCAGCACGTCGCGGGCGTTCTCCCAGACCTGCTGACTGGACTGCCACAGCTCGGTGAGCTGCCGCCACTCGCGGGCGCCGTTGTACTCGCGGCCGTGCTGCGCGGCGGCGGCGTACGCCTGCTTCACCTCCTCGAACCCGGTCAGCCCGAGGTCCACCGTCGGCTGCGGCGCGTTGGGCGGGTCCACCACCGTGCCGAGCTGGGCAACCCCCTGGCTCAGGGCGGCGAGCGGCTCCTGCGGGCCGGCGGCCGCGGCGCGCTCCACGGCGGCGCTCTCCCGCAGCGACTCCAAAGCGGCCATGATCTGGGCAAAGGTCACCATGGCCGGGTCGTCCTGGCCCTGCTCAGCGGGGGCAGCGGCCGACTGCTCCGCCGCACCACCGCTCTCCTGCGCACCCCCAGCGTCCTCACGGGGGTCCGGCGACTCCTGCTCCGCCTCGCCTTCGGCCTGCTCGGCTACGGACTCCGATACGGCGGGGGCCTCCTCAGTCTCTTCGAGGGCCGCTGATTCCGCCTCGGTCGGGGCTTCGACTTCTGGGATCTGCTCCGGCTCGCTGATGTCCTGCTCTGCCGGTGACGACTCCGGCGTTTCACGGCCGTCCGCGGCCTGGAGTTCTTCGGGAGAGACCTTCTTCCCCGAGAGCTCGGCCCCCAACTCCCCTTCGTCCATGAGGTCGTTGAGGATAGCGCCCACCTCGGCCGCGTACTGAGCACGGTACCGGCTGGCCTCGGCGGCGGCCTGCTCGCCGACCTGACGCCATGACATCCGTACCGCGTCGTGTACAGCTTCCGGCACACCGAGCGCAGCGGGGCCTACCCGCCACAGGGCGCGCAGCGCGTCCGCGCGTGAGTCGGCACGCACCGCAGCCAGCTCGACGTCCGCGTCGTCGATCTCCGGAAGCACCGGCGCCTCAGCGGCGGACTCGCTCTGTGGAAGCCCGGCCTCGGCGTCGAGGATGGGCTGGTCTGCGGCCTGTTGCTCGCCCTGACCCTCCAGGGTGCGCAACGCGACCTGCGCGGCCGCCGTCTCGGCCGTCAGTGCTGCCACGAAGACGGGTGCGACGGTACCCTCCGGGCCCGGCTCGGTGAAGGCACCGTTCCAGCCCGCAGCTTGCTCCAGCGCCGTACGGACCGCCTGCACCTCCATGCGGCTTTGCCGGGCCTGCTCCATCGCCGCGCCGATGGTCTCCACCACAGCCTCGGTGATAGCGCGACGCACCGGGTGCGCCAGGGGCGATGCTTGCAGTTCGCGGGCCAGTTGCTCGCGCACTGCCACGTCGTCGGACGCAGCGCGGCGGCCGTAGTCGTCCTGGACGGTCCGGGCGATCTCTTCCAGGCGGCCTCTCAGGCTTTGGGCCGCCTCGGATATCAGCTCGCGCCGCTCGCCGACGCGGCTGCTTCCTTCGTCGAGCTCGGCGAGCGCTGTGCGCAGGTTGGCATCGAACTGGGCCACGGGGTTGGCCAGCTCCCATGCCAGCAGTTGGTCCTCCCCCGCCGTGTCACTCTGCTCGACGACCGCGTCAGCAGCGAGGTCAGGCTGCTCGCGGGCGAACTCGGCGGCACGGGCAGCCCGGGCCTGTAGCTGTGTGGACGGGGTCTCCACGAAGTAGATGCGCGAGGCGCGTACGATCCATCCCTCGTGCGGACCGGGGAGTACGGCGGATGGTGCCGGGGCTGGAGTGGCCATCGCGGCCTCCTGGTTCGGTTCAGTGGCGGGTGCCCGGTTCAGGTCGGCGGCCGCCTCGGTCCCGGCGTGTTCGATCAGTGCGAGGACCGGGGCCTCAGGTATCGGTGGCAACGCGGATTCCTGCGGCTGCTCCTCAGCCATGGTCGTGCCCTCCCTCGACGGCGCCGCAGACTCCTGGCCAGCGGCGAGCGTGGAATCGTCAACCTCAACAGGATCAGTCAGCACCGCGGACTCTTCCGGCACTTCGGGTTCCTGGCCTTGCGGCTCAGGGTTGAGAGGTTCGTCGAACGCCTCCGGGTAAAGGAGCTCGTAGTCCGGTTCCTCTTCGGGTCTAACTTCAGCCGGGGAGTTTGCGGGAGCAGCCTCGACCGCCGAAGCCAGTCCGGCCTGCTCAACGCGATCAGCTGCTGCCTCCTGCTGGTGGTCGGCGCCTTCATCGGGGACTGCATCGACCGTGACCTCCAGGCGGGTCAGCAAGCGGGTGACGTCGTATGCGAGGTGAGCCAGCGGAAACGCGAGGAACCGGCGCTCGTCCGTGTTCGTGCTCGGCGGCAGTGCGGCGCGCCAGGCGGTGGCCGCGTCGTGCACGGTCTGGAGCTGGGCGGCCAGCTGTCTCGAGCCGGCGGTGGCGAGCCTGTCCTGCCCCAGCGCGCCGAGGCGCTTGGTCAGCTCTTGAATGTGCGGGTTCTTCTCGTACGAGGAGGGCCAGATCCGCGCGGCTGCGGCCGAGATTTCATCCTGGTGCCTCTCGGCGGTGCGCTGCGCCTCGTCGCGCAGCACATCAACGTCCGAGGCGGCCTGTTCGGCCCGGGATGTGGCCGGGGCATCTCCATATGAGGCCCCTGTGATCGCGGAGAAGAGGATCGCGCCGTGGTGCGCGGCCTCTTGCGGCGTGCCGGTCATGGCGGTGATGTCGGCAGGAACGCCGTCGACGGCCAGGCGCGCGAACCATTGCCCGCCCGCTGACAGGTGCAGCGTGGCGACGGTGGCGCCGTCATGGCGGAGTTCTCCGGCGCTGGGGTGACCACCCCCTCTCTGAAGGTGGAGCCGGTAGTCGCTGTCAGTGGTAAGGGTCTGGTCGACGGGCCGCACTCGTGGGCTGGCCACGGGGCGCAGTGCCTGCTGCTCGCTGGACAGTGTCTCCTCCGAGGGGTCGGTGGGAGCAGAAGGGTCAGTCAGCTGGTTCTGCGAGTGGGCTGCGGCCATGGCCGCAGCGCTGTCGGCCTGTGCCGTCTGCGGCTCGTCCTGGGCAACGGAGACGTTTGTCTCCAGGTCATGAGCCTCGGCTGCCTGGGCCGTACGGGCAAGGCCGAGTCGACCGTCGCTGTACCGAGGAGCGCCGATCGGAGCGCGCGGCTCCGCAGGTTCCGGTGCGGCGTCGGTGGGGACGGTCTGCGCGGCCGGCTCGGCCATCTCGCTCGCGCCCTTTGCCCCTGATGCCTGGACCTGTTCGTCCTGCGACCTGGTGTCCGGGCTGACTTCCTGGTCCATGGTCCGCGGCCCAGCTCTCATGTGCTCGGCCCCGTCGGCTCCCGCTTCCGCGCCGTGCGCATCCTCAAATCCCAGAGCCGTCTCAACCGTGAGGTCGAACAGCCCCCTTTGTTGGGGCGGGTCTGGCTCGACACGGTGCGGCACGTGGTTGGCAGGCTCAAGCGCTCCGTGGAACACCTCGCCGGCGCCCAGGCCGTAGATGTGCTGGCCGAACGGGAAGTCAATGTCCGCGGCCCGGGCAAGGAGCAGACCGCCCTTGTTCGGCAGGAGGAGGAACGTTGTGCCGTTGTCAGACCATGGCGCGGTCCCCACGGTGATACGCCACCCTTTTTCCTTCCGTCCGTGGGTCGTGAAGGTGGTCTTTCGTGGCTCGCTGATGACGTACCCGGTCCGTCTGTCCGTGGCTCCCGAGTACAAGCCGGTCACCCGGCCTTCGATCCTGACGAGGTCGCCTCGGTGGATGTTCCCCGGGGGGACTCTCTTGGCCCGGGCCAGGCCGCCATCGGCCAGCAGTTCGTCCTGAATCTGGACGGCAGCCCGGTCGAGACGCGCTTGATGGTGCGCGGCCCGCTGGTCCGTTGGTCGCAGCGTATCGAGGTATTCGCTCATCATCTGTGCCAGCCACCTCGGCCCGAGGGCATGCCGCTGTCCGAGCTTGACCTTGGGGTCCTTGTAGCGCGTGGTCAGCCAGACGAGCTCGTCGTGTACCTGGGCAATGTCGTCGGCGGTGTTCCCGCTCGGCGTGACGCCCGATGCCAGCGTGTGCAGAAGCCCGCGAAGAGCTTCGAACCGCTCAAGGGCGTTCTGGTCGCCCTCCAGCGCTTTCAGTCCTTCCATAGCCGAAGGCAGATCGAGGTTGTTGGCGAGTCCTTGCAGGTCTCGGGCCAGGTCAGGGTCGACTTGGTTCAGGTCGGGCGCACCGTTCACCGGGTCGCACAGGACCAGGTATGCGATGGCCGCTTCGCGGCTGGCAAAAGTGATCGGGTCGACGGAGAACGGTCTGTGCGTCGACCACTGCTCGGGCTTGTCGTGATCCCCGTAGCGCTTGGGCGCGAGGGACACGGTGCCGATGAAGTGCCCCTTGCGCCACACCTGCCCCGACGATTCCATCTTCAGGACTGGCGTCGGGATGAATCCCTCTGCCGCGAGTTCCAGCATGCGTTCGCGAGAGCCGAAGAGCAGCCGTTCCCCCTCGGCGCCGAGGATCTGGTGCTCGCCTTCCCCGTACGGCAGGAGTTCCTCCCACGATGGCACTGAGCGGCTGGCAGCAGCCCCATGAGGGAGGACGCTCGACGCAGCGGCGTTTCGTTGCGGCCCTGCTGCGGGCTCTCCAGCCTGGTCTCCAGCCCCGAGCTGCGGGTCGGGGGCCGGAGAGGCGTCCGGCAGGGGTTGCTCGCCCGGCAGAAAGCCGAGGGCGTCCCGGACGTGCTCGGTCCCGTCAGCTCCCAGGGATGTGGACGTTCGGCGCGCGGTCCCTTCCGGGCCGCCCTTCGGCCCTGGGGCGGGGTCCACCTGCCGCTGGTCTTGTCCTGTGTCTTCGAAGGCCAGGACCATCTGCTCGCTCTGCGTCGTAGCCGAAAGGCGCGTTGCCTGCTTGTGGACGCGCTCCTCTGGATCACGCGTCAGACGGGCAGCGTCCTCGCGCAAACGGTGAATTTGCACGTCCAGATGTTGGCGGAGCTGGTGCAGGGGCTCGCCGAGGTATCCGCCGTAGAGGGCGGTGTCGCCGGCGGACTCGAAGAGGGCCGTGGCGGCGGCCGCCGCGGTGTCCATCGCCGCGGCGTTGGACCGGTAGACAGCACTGCCCGAGCCGTCGGCATCGATCATCTGGATCGCGTCCCGCAGCGTCTGAAGCTCGCTCTGCGGACCCCCGGCATCTGGCCACTGGCGGCTCGCGGCCTCGTCGAGGGCGGTGTGCAGCTCATGGACGCGCCGGGTCTCGGCGGCCGCCTGTGCGCGGTTGAGGTGGCGGCCGAACACCGTGGCGACGTCCTCGGCCGGCCTTCGCTCGCGGGGTACCACGAGGACCTCGTCGGCATTGGGCAGGATGAAGCCGTTTGCGTTGCCGCTGGTCACGTCGCGCGTCTGAAACCCGGTGAACCCCCTGCTGGCCTTGTGCGCGTAGCGCAGTTCGGTGACGACCTCGCCGCGTCGGCCGCCTTCAGCGATGAGGTCCCCCAGGCGGATTTGCGCAACTGTCCGGGTTTCCGGCCGCAGGTCGTCGCGGTGTCCGGCCGGGGTGAGGTGCACCTGGGCGGGCATCTGGCGGACGAAGACGTCCTCTCCGACGGCGAGCTCGTTTCCGTCGGCGTCGCGGATCACGGCGTCGAGCAGGTCGGTGCTCTGGTGGTAGCTGCGGTAACCCGGGAAGACGGTGCCCGTAACGGAGATGGTCTCCGGTATGGCCTGCTCCCAGGGGGTAGACCGCTCGATGCTGCGGCCGCTCACCACGACGGTGATCAGGTTTCCGGGCTCCACGGTGCCTCGCTCGACCTCGCGCGGTTCGGTCGCGGGCATGGCCTCCGTGGTCTCCGGCGCCGTGATCACGACGGGCTCGGTGCTGGTGGGGAGCTCGGGGGCAGTGCGGGCAGCCATGATGCGCCGGGCCCGCCCCAGTTCCTCGACGTTGTCAGGCGCGACGTCGAGGGCGGCGGCGATATGCGTGCTGCACGTCGGGGCCCCGCCGTCGACGCGGTACAGCGGCTGGACTTCGGTGTCGCCGAAGGTGCGGCTGCACTTCGCGCAGACGCCGTCTTCAGCGAGGTCGAGGTCATGCATCCGGGAACGTCCGTACAGCTGCTTGCCGGCCAGTTCCCGGGCTTGGCGTGCCGCGCGTACGCACGCGTCGACGGCCGCGGCCCGGGTCTCCTCCTGCCCGAGACGAACGACGACTTCGCCGTCGACTTCGACGCGCGGTTCGAAGAGCTCGGTGGCGCTCTCGTCGTGGCGGTCCATCTTGACCACGAACGGGATGCCGTCCGCCACGACGTCGAAGACGAGTTCGGGGAGACGGACCACAGGCTCACCGACCGCCACCGAGATGGGCTCGCGAACCGGGGCCAGACCGTTGGTGGGCACGTAGTCGGCGTAGGACGCGACGGGGCGCGCCGCGATGGCGTCCACGGCGGGCAGGGCCTCGAACGGCACCTGCTCCGGAGGACTGCCGCCCGGCCGGAGCTCCGCGGCTGCGCCGCTGAGGCTGTAGGTGTACCCCTGTTTCTTCGTCCCGCTCCGGCTCAGGACGTGGTACTCGCCCGTCACGCCGGTGCGGTCGGTGCTGACGTACCAGGTGTCCTTGTTCGCGCCGGGGGACATCACCTGCCCGGTCACCGTCTGGCCGGTCCTCTCGTCCCGCCAGGACACCCAGGAGCCGATGGCGTACTCCTGCGGTGTGAGGCCAGGGGCGTCCGCGCGTTTGGCCAGGCGTAGCGCAGGCAGCGGTTTGAACGGCTCCAGGCGGTTCTCGGTCTTGTAGGAGCGCCGCCACATGGCCAGCTCCTGCGCCCGCTGCTCGGGGCTCTGGAGGGCCTGCTCGTTCTTGGATTCGAGGGCCGCGGCGAGTTCGTCGCGGCGCCGCTGCCACCCCTCAACGGCCTCGGGGTGCAGGTCGTCGGTGGGGATACGGGGCAGGGTGAACGTCAGTTTCCCGTCCGTGCTGACGAACCGTTCATGGGTGTCGTCCGGCTCTCCTCCCCGCTCCTCCGCCTGACCGGTCGGGCTGGCGGAGGCGGCAGCGCTGATGGTGGGTTGGACCTCCTCCACCGTCATCTGCCCCTCCGCGACGCCCGGGGGCTCCTCCTCTTCCTCGGGCTCTTCCTGCGGCGCGGGAGCCGGGACGCGCTCGGGCAGCGTCAGGCCGAACTCGGCGAACAGGTCCGCCGTGCCGTACGGGTCGTCGTCGGCCGCTGCACCTTCAGCGGCGGTCGCCTGGTCGGCCGGTGGCTGCGTCTGGCTGCTGGTCGGCTCGGGAGCCGACGGCTGGGCCGGGGAAGAGGTGGTGGCTGCCGGATCGGCGGGCGGCTGCGAGTCCTGCTCGGATTGTGCCTCGGCCAGCTCCCCGACGGTGCCGGTGGAGGGCATCTCCTGCGTACTGGGCTCGGCAGCCGCGGGGAGCTCGCTCGTCTCGTCGAGTTCGGTGAGACGAGCGGCAACCCTGCCGTCGGGGTCGCCGTGAACGGTGACGTGGGCGCGCAGGATCGCGGCCTCGCTCTCGCGCTCGCTGGCGCTGAGCGTCGCGGGGTCGCGGCGGGGCCCGACGTCGTCCATGTCGAGCAGCACGGCGCCCGCCTCGGGCGAGACCTGCGGGGCCGGCGGCGCGGCGTCGAAGGCGTCGAGCTGCTGTTGCAGCTGGTCACGGCGGGCGATGGCCTGGCGGCGGGTGTCGGTGACGGCCGCGGGCTCGTTGTCTGCCGGCTCGCCTGCCTTGTTCACCGTGGCCTGCGCCGTGACGAGGGCGTCGACCAGGCTCAGGCGCTCGCGTGCCCGTCCCAGGCCAGGCACCTGGCCGCGCAGCTGCTCCGCGTACACCAGCAGTTCGTCGCGGGTGGCGCGCTTGGCCGTCAGGTTTCCCTCGTCCTCTTCCTGCCGCTCCGGGGCATCGGTGAGGGTCTTCACCAGGCGCCGCAGGACCGTTTCGCCCTTGAGGTCGGGCAGCTCGGCCAGGGTGGAGCGCTGGAGCGAGCCGGGAAGTCCCTCCAGGTGCAGGCGGACGTGCGGTTCGCCGGCGTCGTCGCGGTAGCCGACGGCCACGAGCTCCAGCCCGCCGAGCCGCCCGAGGACCACGTCCGGGGTGGTCGGGCGGCGGCCTTCGGTGAGGCGCTGCCCGACCTGGGTAAGCGCCTGCATGAGCGGCCGGGCGGCGTCCTTGTGCTTGGTGTAGGCGATGCCGTCGAGCGTGATGCGGAAGTCGTCGCCGAGGACCGGCTCCAGGGCCGGCAGGACGCGGGCGCGGCGGGTGATGTCCCGGGTGAGGCGTTCGATGTCCTGGTGGAGCTGGTGGACCTTCTGGTGCACGATGGCGCGCTGGGTAGCCCGGCCACGCTGGTCCAGCTCCAGCGTGCGCAGCTCGCGCCGCAGCTCTTCCTGGGCGATCAGGTAGGGATTGCCGGAGATGATCGCCATGGCCTCCTCGTAGGGAAGGCTGGCGTCGTCGACTTCCAGGATCTCGTCGGTGAGGGTGTCCAGGCGGGCCTTGTAGAGCTGGTTGAAGCCCTTGGCCTTGGTGGCCAGCAGCCCGTACATGCGCGAGTCGAAGGTGTTCTCGGTGGCGACCCAGGCGATCTCGACCTCGGGGTTCTGGTTGCCGTGGCGGACGATGCGGCCGTCGCGCTGGGCCATGTCGGCGGGCCGCCAGTCCGGGTCGACGTGGAAGAGGGCCACCATGCGGTTCTGCGCGTTGAGGCCCTTGCCCATCTTCTTGGTGGAGCCGATGGCGACGTTGATGCCGCCGTGGTTGGCCTTGTCGAGGAACTTGCGGCGCTGGTCGGCTCGCCCTGCGTCCTGGATGAACGCGATCTTCTCCGCGGGCATGCCTCGCTCGATCAGAAGGTTCTTCAGCTCCTGGTAGGCGTCGAAGCCGCCGCGGTTCTTGCTGCCCGGGGTGCCGTTGTTGAGGAAGACGCCGATCAAGCCGCCGGGTACGGGGTGCGGGCGGCGGTCCTTGGTGCTGTAGGTGTAGCGGTTGTCGCGGGTCCTCTCCCACGTGGCGATGATGCGGTCCGCGAGCGCGGTGAGCTTGTTGCCGGGCTCGGCCTCGGGGTCGACCAGCCGCGGGTCGAGGGCGATCACTCGCGCGTCGTTGTTGATATAGAGCGGGTTGTCGACGCTCTTGTCGACGCCGCCCTGATGGAACGCCTCGTAGCGTTCGCCGAGCTCCTCCATGCGCTGGAGCTGGTCGGCGGTGGCCGGCACGAGCATGAGCTCCGGTTCCCCGCCCTTGATGCGGGGGCGCTCCAGGCCGAGGTCTTCGGCGCTTTTGAAGTCGACGACCGGGTGCCACAGCTGCCGCACCAGGGAGGGGACGTTGTGGAAGGAGGCGAACCGCTCGACGCTCTTGAACGCCTTGCCGTCGGTGCTCATCTCCAGCCGCGCGACCATGCGGCCGTACATCGCGGCCCAGGCGTCGAACTCTTCGGCGCCGATGTCGTTCAGCAGCTCCGGGTTGGCCATCCGCACCAGCGTGTGCAGCTCGCCGATCGCGTTGGTCAGCGGGGTGCCGGTGGTCAGCACGCCGATGGGGCCCTTGGGCTTGTTGATGCGGGCCCATTCCAGGACGGCGTGGAGGTGCTGGGCCTTGCCGGAGCCTTCCACCCGCGCGCCGGGGATCTTCGAGCGCACGGCGAGGTTCTTGTACTCGTGCCACTCGTCCACCCCGAAGAAGTCCCCCAGGTCGTCCAGGTACACCTGTCCGGGGGTGCGGACGGCCGCCGCGCGGCTCTTGAGCTCCTCCTCGTACTGCTTCTTGCGCTCCTCGAGCTGCTTGAGGCTGACCGACTTCCCCTCGCGCTTGCGCTCGTGGACGATCTGGTCGTTCAGTCGCCGTAGTTCCTCGTCCTTGTAGAACTCATAGAACTCGGGGCTCAGGGGGATCGTGTCGAACAGCGAGTGCGACATGATGATCACGTCGAAGCTGTTTGCCCGGACGTACTCCAGGACCCGGTCGCGCTTGCCGTTCTCCAGGTCGGCGCTGGTCAGAGTGATGATGCGGGCGGTCGGGAAGAGGCGACGGACCTCCTTCTCCCACTGCTCCACCAGACCGTTGGGCACCGTCACCAGGGGCTTGTCGATCTGCCCGGTGTTCTTCATGGCCATGATGCCGATGGCCATCGTCGCGGTCTTGCCGGCGCCGACCTCGTGGGCGAGGACGAGGCAGCGCTCGTGGGCCATGCGAGCCGCCGCCGCCAGCTGGTGGTCAAACGGGGTGAAGTCGGGGTCGAGGCCGACCAGGGAGGGGCGGGCGCCGGTGAAGTCCCGCACCGCCCGGCTGTTCATCTGGCGGTTGTAGACCTCGGCGGCCCGCGCGGCGCGCATCGAGTCGTCCAGGACCCACGCCTCGAACGCATCCCGCCACTCGTCGATCTTGACCCGCACGGCGCGGGCGGCTTCCTCGTCGTCCGCCGGGCGCCCGGTCATGGACCCGCCGTTGAGCGCCTTGGACACCAGCGCGAGCGGGGACAGCCCGCCCGCGCTGTGGCGGACCTCGTCCTCTTCCGCCAGGCCGCGGCCCTTGCGGATGTGCCAGTTACCGCCACCCGAGTGCTGGATGGTCAGGTGCGCATCCCCCAGGTACTCCCGGAAGAACGACTGCACCATGTCGTCCGGGATCCAGGCCCCGCCGAGCCGGATGGCGAACTGGCCCGGCAGGAGTTCGCGGGGCTGGACGCGTTCGAGCTCGGCGACGTTGGTCTCGAAGGCCGGATCCCGGCGGGCCGCCTGCCGGGCGATCTCCAGCTTGCTGCGCACGTCGCCGGACAGGTAGTCGGCGCCGTGCAGGAGCTCGCCGGTGAGCGGGTCGGTGAACACGCTCCGGCCCAGGCGCCGGCGGGCCTCGGCCTCGTCGGTCTGGAGCATCCACGCGATGTGGGCGAGGTCGACGTGCCCGCGCTCGGCGACGACCGCGGCGAGTGCCTGCTGGGGATCGTCGGTGTGCTGCCCGAGCACGCTGCGGCGGGCGGCCGGGGCGTGGTCGAGGACCTCCGAGACGTGCACGGTCTCGGAGTCCGACTCCCACCATTCCAGCGCCAGGACCTCGTATGACTGCGGATCGTTGAGGAAGTAGCCCCAGGCGGTGAGCCGGTGCTCGCGCTCGCCGCCCTCGGTCTCGACGCTGGTGTTCTGCTGCTGCCGCGGTCGCGACAGCGCCCCGTAGGCCGCGACGTACCGCTCGTACGCCTCCTTGGTCTGGCGGCGCTGGGCGTCGGCGGAAGCGGCGGGGCGTCACTCGAACTCGCGAGCGCGCGTCGCGTGTGCGTACGCGCTGCTTCCGGTTAGGACTGCTCGGCGTCCTGCGGGTACCAGCGCAGCTCGACCGTGTTGCCGTCCGGGTCACGGACGTAGAGGGACTCCGCGAGGCCGCGGGCGCCGAAGTTGGTGCTGGGGCCGCGGAGGACGTCGAAGGTGCCGGCGTCGATGACGGACTGCCAGTCGAGGGGCTCGACGACCAGGCAGAGGTGGTCGACGTTGGACTCGCCGCGCTCGCGCTCGACGAGGTCGATGATCGTGGTGGGGGAGACCCGGACGGAGGGGAAGGGGACCTCGCCCGCGCGCCATTCCTCGACGCGGACGGGCTCCAGGCCGAGCGGGCCGCAGTAGAAGGCCAGGGCCCGTTCGGCGTCCGTGACGTTCAGGACGAGGTGGTCGAAGTCGATGACGCGCATGGTCTCTCCCCTGCGACGGGGCCCGTGTGTCAGCGCTCGCGGTGGACCTTGTAGTTGGAGGCCTGGGCGCGGGGGCGGACGACGAGCAGGTCGATGTTGACGTGCGGCGGCCGGGTGACCGCCCAGGTGATCGTTTCTGCGACGTCCTCGGCTGTCAACGGTTCGGCGACCCCGGTGTAGACGGCGGCGGCCTTGTTCTGGTCGCCGCGGAAGCGGGTGAGGGCGAATTCGTCGGTGCGGACCATGCCGGGGGCGATCTCGATGACGCGGACGGGCTCGCCGCACAGTTCCAGGCGGAGCGTTTCCGCGATGACGTGGGCGCCGTGCTTGGCGGCGACGTATCCGCCGCCGCCCTCGTAGGTGGCGAGTCCGGCGGTGGAGGAGACGACGAGGACCGTGCCGCCCTCGTCGCCCTGGCGCAGGCGGGGGAGGAGGGCCTGGGTGACGTGCAGGACGCCGAGGACGTTGACGTCGTACATGGTGCGCCAGTCGGCGGGGTCGGCGGTGGCGACGGGGTCGGCGCCGAGGGCGCCGCCGGCGTTGTTGACCAGGACGTCGACGGAGTCGAAGGTGTCGAGGAAGGCGGCGAAGGCGTCGACGGCGGTGCGGTCGGTGACGTCGAGTTCGTAGGCGACGGCTTCGTAGCCCTCGGCGGTGAGTTCCTCGACGAGGGCGTCGATGCGGTCCTTGCGGCGGGCGGTGAGGATGACGCGGTAGCCGGCGGCGGCCAGCTGGCGAGCGGTGGCGGCGCCGATGCCGCTGCTCGCGCCGGTGATGACGGCGGTGCGGGTGCTCATGGTGGGCCTCCTGGGCGGCGGTGTCCCTGCGGTCACGGCGGGTCGGTCGCAGGATATGCCGGGCCCGTGGCCCTGCCCGGGCTAGGGCCAGACCAGGCAGTAGGGCTCGTGGCCGGCTTCGTGCAGCCGGTGGGAGAAGTCCTGCCATTCGTGGAGCAGGCGGTAGACGGTGAAGGCGTCGCGCGGGCCGCCGCGGTCGGGGACGGTGGACCAGATGAAGGCGGCGGCGCCGACGGATTCCTCGCCGATGCCGCGGAGGGGGTCGACGACGGTCATGGGGAGCTTGACGACGGCGTAGTCGGGGTGGAGGACGACCAGTTCCAGTGGGGGCACTTTGTGCAGGGGTATGCCCTCGATGCCGGTGAGGACCATGGCGGCGACGGTCTCCGGCTTGATGCGGGTGAACATGCCGCCCATGCCCAGTTCGTCGCCGCCGAGCTCCTCGGGACGCATGGACAGCGGGACGCGCGCGGCGGTGGCGCCGTTGGGGGCCCCGAAGTACTTGTAGGTCACCCCCACGCGGCTACTCCTGATCAGGGCGTCGTCGACGGCCTTGTCGACGGTCTTGTCGCCGGATTCGTCGCCGGGCGTTTCGCCGGGGGGCGGGGTGCGGTCCTCGCGGCGGTCGGCGCGTCGCTCGGCGCGGCGGCCCTCGGGGGCCTCCCCGCGCTGTCCGTCGCGCCGGTGCCGGCCACCGGGGGAACGCCGGGCTCGATCGGGGCCCAGGTCATCGGTGCCCTCGCCCAGTCCGCCACCGCGATGCATATCTCCACCCGACCGCTTTTTTCACGCAGCACAGCCCCCGCCGCGCAACCAGATCATCGTCTCAGAGACCTCCCCCGTCGGCGCCGTGCGAAACGCCCGGACGCGACGGCGCGCGCGGCTCTGAGACCATGGCTGGCGTGAGCTATCCATACCCGTATGACGCCCCAGTCTCGCAGACGCTATTCGACCGCGCGGCGGTCGTGACGCCCGGTGGCGTGAACTCTCCGGTGCGAGCGTTCCGTGCCGTGGGTGGTACGCCCCGGTTCATGGTGTCCGGTTCCGGTCCGTACCTCACGGACGCGGATGGCCGGGAGTATGTGGACCTCGTGTGCTCGTGGGGGCCGATGATCCTCGGCCACGCGCACCCGGAGGTGATCGCCGCGGTGCAGGAGGCCGTGGCGCGCGGTACCTCGTTCGGCACGCCCGGTGAGGGCGAGGTCGCGCTGGCGGAGGAGATCGTCGCGCGGGTGGCGCCGGTCGAGCAGGTGCGGCTGGTGTCGTCCGGGACCGAGGCGACGATGTCGGCCATCCGGCTGGCGCGCGGTTTCACCGGCCGGGCCAAGGTGATCAAGTTCGCGGGCTGCTACCACGGTCACGTGGACGCGCTGCTGGCGGCGGCGGGCTCGGGCGTGGCGACGTTCGGGCTGCCGGACACGCCCGGTGTCACGGGTGCGCAGGCGGGCGAAACGATCGTGCTGCCGTACAACGATCTGGACGCGGTGCGGGCGGCCTTCCACGCGCACCCGGGCGAGATCGCGTGTGTGATCACCGAGGCGTCGCCGGGCAACATGGGCGTCGTGCCGCCGCTGCCGGGCTTCAACGCGGGGCTGAAGGCGGTGTGCGAGGAGAACGGCGCGCTGTTCATCTCGGACGAGGTGATGACCGGTTTCCGGGTCTCGAAGGCCGGCTGGTTCGGCATCGACGGGGTCCGGCCGGATCTGATGACGTTCGGCAAGGTGATGGGCGGCGGCTTCCCGGCGGCGGCCTTCGGTGGCCGGGCGGACGTCATGGCGCACCTGGCGCCGGCGGGCCCGGTCTACCAGGCGGGCACGCTGTCGGGTAACCCGGTGGCGACGGCGGCGGGTCTGGCGCAGCTGCGGCTGCTGGACGATGCGGCGTACGAGCGGGTGGACGCGGTGTCGGCGGAGATCCGTGGCCTGGTGACGGCGGCGCTGGCGAAGGAGGGCGTGGCGCACCGGCTGCAGACGGCGGGGAACATGTTCTCGGTGTTCTTCACGGAGGCCGAGGTCGTCGACTACGCCTCGGCGAAGACCCAGGAGGCGTTCCGTTTCAACGCCTTCTTCCATTCGATGCTGGCGCAGGGTGTGTATCTGCCGCCGTCGGCCTTCGAGTCCTGGTTCGTGTCGTCGGCGCACGACGCCGCGGCGATCGAGCGGGTGGCGGCCGCGTTGCCGGCGGCGGCGCGGGCCGCTGCCGAGGCCACTGAGTAGGGGAGACCGGTGAAGAAGAGCGACAGTGACATCACCGTGGTGCATCTGATGCGGCATGGTGAGGTCCACAACCCGGAGGGTGTGCTGTACGGCCGCCGGGCCGGCTACCACCTGTCGGATCTCGGCCGGCGGATGGCGGACCGGGTGGCGGAGCACCTGGCGGAGCGGGACATCACGTATGTGGTGTCGTCGCCGCTGGAGCGGGCGCAGGAGACGGCGGCGCCGGTGGCCAAGACGCACGGCCTGGAGATCGCCACGGACGAGCGGCTGATCGAGGCGGAGAACGTCTTCGAGGGGAAGACCTTCGGGGTGGGCGACGGGGCGCTGCGCAAGCCGGCGAACTGGCGGCATCTGACGAATCCGTTCCGGCCGTCGTGGGGCGAGCCGTATGTGGAGCAGGTCGTGCGGATGATGGGCGCGCTGGACGCGGCGAAGGACGCGGCGCGTGGTCACGAGGCGGTGTGTGTGAGCCACCAGCTGCCGATCTGGATCGTGCGGAGCTTCGTGGAGAAGCGCCGGCTGTGGCACGACCCGCGCAAGCGGCAGTGCACGCTGGCGAGCCTGACGTCGTTCACGTACCGCGGTGACCGGATCGTCTCGGTCGGGTACAGCGAGCCGGCGCGTGATCTGGTGCCCAGGCATCTGCTGGCCGGGGCGAAGCCGGTCAAGGGCGGCGCCAAGGCATTCGGCGCGTGAGGGTGTCCGGGCCGGCCGCGCGGGCCGTGGGCGCCGCGCCGGCCGGCCCGCGAGGGGGGTGCGGAAGATCCCTGAATCGCCCATGCGAAACTTTTCACATGAGTACCCGCCGCGCCTTTCGACGCCCCCGTTCACGCCGGCGCACCACCCTGCTGGCAGCCGGTGCCGCCCTCGCGGCCCTGACGCTCGGCGCGTGTGGTTCGGGCGGCACCAAGGGCAGCGGCGGCGGTACGCAGTTCGTGCAGGGTTCGGGCGGGGTGAGCGTGGTCGAGGACCGCGGTGCCCGGCAGGAGGCCCCCGAGCTGTCCGGGAAGACGCTCGACGGCAAGGACCTCGACGTCGCGAAGGACTTCAAGGGCAAGGTCGTCGTGCTGAACGTCTGGGGTTCCTGGTGCTCGCCCTGCCGGGCCGAGGCGAAGAACCTGGTGGCCGTCGCGAACGACTACAAGGACAAGGGCGTGCAGTTCGTCGGGCTCGACACGCGCGACCCCGACCCGGCTCCGGCGGTGGCCTTCGAGAAGGAGTTCCAGGTTCCGTACCCGAGCCTGTACGACTCCTCGGGGAAGCTGCTGCTGCGTTTTCCCAAGGGCAGTCTGAATCCGCAGGCCATCCCGTCGACGATCTTCATCGACCGGAACGGGCGGATCGCGGCCCGGGCGCTCCAGGCGCTGGGTGAGGATGGGCTGCGGGCGGCCCTCGATCCGCTGGTCGCGGAGAAGTGACCCCGTGACCGCCGCCACCCTCGCCGCGGCCGGCGAGCTCAACCAGACCGTCCTGTCCGGGGCGCTGCTGCTGGCACTGCCGGTGGCGCTGCTCGGTGGCCTGGTCTCGTTCTTCTCGCCGTGCGTCCTGCCCCTGGTGCCCGGCTACCTCTCGTACGTCACCGGGGTGACGGGTGCGGACCTGGCCGAGGCGCGGCGCGGCCGGATGCTGGCCGGGTCGTCCCTCTTCGTGCTCGGTTTCTCCGCCGTCTTCGTCTCCGCGGGCGCGTTGTTCGGGTTCTTCGGCAATACGTTGCAGCAGTACAAGGGGACGATCAGCACCGTGCTCGGCGCGCTGACGATCGTCATGGGGCTGAGCTTCATGGGCGTCTTCGGTCTGTTCGGGCAGCGCGAGTTCCGTTTCCACACCCGGCCCGCGATGGGGCTGGCGGGTGCCCCGCTGCTCGGTGTGCTGTTCGGGGTGGGCTGGACGCCGTGCATCGGGCCGACGCTCGCCGCCGTGCAGTCGCTGTCGTTCAGCCAGGCCAGCGCCGGTCGCGGCGCGCTGCTGACGCTCGCCTACTGTCTGGGCCTGGGGGTGCCGTTCGTGCTGGCGGCGCTGGCCTTCCGGCGGGCGCTGGGTGCCTTCGGCTGGGTCAAGCGGCACTACGCGTGGGTCATGCGGGTCGGCGGCGGCATGCTCGTGGTGGTCGGCGTGCTGCTGGTCACCGGGGTGTGGGACAGCATGGTCGGTGAGTTGCAGACGTGGTCGAGCCAATACACCCCCGGGATCTAGGACGATGACCGACAAGGACAGCACCAACGCGCCCGAGCGGGACGAGGACGAGGCGGCCGGCGCCCCGGACGGCGGCGCGCCGCTCTCCACGGCACCGGCGGAGGACCGGGGTACGGCCGTGCCCGGCTCGTTCGGCGGTGTGCGCCGGCCGGGCGTGTTCGGCGCGGTGGCCTGGGCGGTCCGCGAGGCGGTCGGCTGGGTGCGCTGGGTGTGGCGGCAGCTGACCTCGATGCGGGTCGCGCTGATCCTGCTCTTCCTGCTCTCCCTGGCCACGATCCCCGGCTCCCTGGTGCCGCAGTCGAGCGTCGACGAGGTCAAGGCGCAGACGTGGAAGGACGCGCACAAGTCGCTCACGCCCGTCTACGAGAAGCTCGGGCTCTTCCACGTCTACAGCTCGGTGTGGTTCTCGGCGATCTACATCCTGCTGTTCGTCTCGCTGATCGGCTGCATCGTTCCGCGTACCTGGCAGTTCGTCGGGCAGCTGCGCGGCCGGCCGCCGGCCGCGCCGCGCCGGCTGGACCGGATGCCCGCGCACGCCACCTGGCGCACGGATGCGGAGCCGGAGGCGGTGCTGGCGGCGGCGGAGAAGGTGCTGCGGCGCCGGCGGTTCCGCGTCGAGCGGTCCGCCGACGCGGTGGGGTCCGAGAAGGGCTATCTGCGCGAGGCCGGCAATCTGCTGTTCCACATCTCCCTGATCGTGCTGCTGGTGGCGTTCGCCTCCGGGCAGCTGTGGAAGTCCGAGGGCGGCAAGCTGGTCGTCGAGGGCGACGGCTTCTCCAACACCCTCACCCAGTACGACGACTTCAAGTCCGGCTCCCTCTTCCGGGCCGACGACCTGGATTCCTTCGGCTTCACGCTGGACGGCTTCTCGGGCACCTACGAGCGCACGGGCCCGCAGAAGGGGACGCCGCGCGACTACGAGGCCCACATCACCTACTGGGACGGCCCGGACGGCACGCCGCGCAAGACCTCGATCAAGGTCAACGAGCCGCTGGAGACGGCCGGGTCCAAGGTCTATCTGATCGGCCACGGCTACGCCCCGGTCGTGACCGTCCGGGACGGGCAGGGCAACGTGGCCTTCCGGGGCCCGGTGCCGTCGCTGCCGCTGGACAGCAACGTCACCGAGACGACGGTGCTGAAGGTGCCCGACTACCGGGACAGGAACGGGAACAAGGACCAGCTCGGTTTCCAGGGCAACTTCGTGCCCACGCTGGACCTGCGGACCGGCACGATGATGTCCCAGTTCCCGGCCCTGGACAATCCGGTGCTGGTGCTGACCGCCTACCGGGGCAGCCTGGGCATCGACTCGGGCGTGCCGCAGAGCGTGTACCAGCTCGACACGTCCAAGATGAAGCAGTTCACCAAGCCGGACGGCAGCCCGTTCGCCGATCTGCTCAAGCCCGGCGAGACCATGACCCTGCCCGGCGGGGCGGGCACCGTGAAGTTCGACGGCATCAAGCAGTGGGCCACCTTCCAGGTCTCCCAGAAGCCGGGCAACGACCTGGCCCTCGCGGGCGCGGTCGCCGCGCTCCTGGGCCTGGCCGGCTCGCTGTTCATCCAGCGCCGCCGGGTGTGGGTGCGGGCGGTGCGGGCGGCGGACGGCCGTACGGTCGTGGAGCTGGCCGGCCTCGGCCGCAGCGAGTCCGCGCGGCTGCCGGAGGAGCTCGCCGACATCGCGGTGGCGCTCCAGCCGGATGCTCCGCCCGCCGCCGGTGAGCCGGGCGACGAGCCCGCCGAAGAGCCCGAAGAGACCGTTCAGACGTCCGAACCGGCATCGTCCGCATCCGAAGGAGCGCGCGCGTGATCCCCCTCGCTGCCGCAGCCAACGAGAATCTGGCCCACATCAGCAATGTGCTGATCTATTCGGCGATGGCCGTCTACACCCTCGCCTTCCTCGCGCACATCGCCGAGTGGGTGTTCGGCAGCCGCAGCGCCGTCGCCCGCACCGCCGCCGCGATCGGCGCCGAGGCGCGGCCCGCCGTCACGGTCACCGCGCGCGGTGCCGAGCAGCGCGGCGGCGGTACGGCCGTGCTGGAGCGGCCCAAGGTCGTCACCCGCCGGGCCCCCGGCAGCCGCGATGTCCCGGACGGTCCCGGCGCCGCCGGCACCAGCGAGAAGGGCGACCTCTACGGGCGGATCGCCATCTCCCTGACGGTGCTGGCCTTCGTCCTCCACTTCGGCGGCGTGCTCACCCGCGCCCTGTCGGTGGAGCGGGCGCCGTGGGGCAACATGTACGAGTTCTCCACGACCTTCGCCATGGTCGCCGTCGGCGTCTACCTGGGTCTGCTGGCCGCGAAGAAGAACATCCGCTGGCTCGGTCTGCCGCTGGTCACCTCGGTCCTGCTCGACCTCGGCCTGGCCGTCTCCGTGCTCTACACCGCCAGCGACCAGCTGGTGCCCGCGCTCCACTCCTACTGGCTGTGGATCCACGTCTCCTGCGCCATCCTCTCCGGCGCGGCGCTGTACGTCGGCGCGGTCTCCACGTTCTTCTACCTCTTCCGCGACTCCTACGAGGCCCGTCTCGCGGCGGGCCGCGAGAGCGGCGGCGCGTGGGGCAACGTCCTCTCCCGGCTGCCCTCGGCCGCGACGCTCGACAAGTTCGCGTACCGCATCAACGCCACGGTCTTCCCGCTGTGGACCTTCACGATCATCGCGGGCGCGATCTGGGCCGAGGCCGCCTGGGGCCGCTACTGGGGCTGGGACCCCAAGGAGGTCTGGTCCTTCATCACCTGGGTCGCCTACGCCTGCTACCTGCACGCCCGCGCCACGGCCGGCTGGAAGGGCCGCAAGGCGGCCTACCTGGCCCTGCTGGCCTTCGCCTGCTACCTGTTCAACTACTACGGCGTCAACATCCTGCTGAGCGGCAAGCACTCCTACGCGGGGGTGTGACGCCCGCCGCGCAGCGCACGTGGACGAAGGCCCGCTCCCCCGTTCGGGGGAAGCGGGCCTTCGTCCAACTGGCCCCGCGACCGGCGCGCGATCCCCGGCGGGCCATGTTAGAGCTGGGGGTATGGAGATCCCCTCCCCCTACGGCGCGTCCGAGAGCAAGGGTGACACCCACACCCTGCACTACGAGCTGTCCATCCCCTACCCCGTCGACGAGGTGTGGGAGGCCATCGCCACGCCCGAGGGGCTGCCGACCTGGCTGGCCGCCGCCGAGCCGTTCGAGCCGCGGGAGGGCGGGGCGATCACGCTGCGGTGGCAGAACACCGACGCCCGGGGGCACGCGACGGTCGCTCCCGGCCGGGTGACGGTGTGGGACCCGCCGCGCGTCGTGGAGTACACGGTCGAGATCCACGGGCGCATCCGCTTCGAGCTGGAGCCGGGGCCGCTGGGCGTCGGCGGGACGCTGCTGCACTTCACCAACGAGCTCAGCGGGCCGGAGGACGTGCGGCTGGACTGCCTGGCGGGCTGGCATCACCACTTCGAGTACCTGTTGCAGGCGCTCGGCGGGCACCCGGCCGACTGGTCCACCTGGACGCGCGAGCGGTGGGCGCAGCTACGGGAGCGCTACGAACGGGGCGGGCAGGGCGGGCCGCCGGGCCGCTAGGGGGTGTCCTCGTCGGGACGCTGCGGCTTCAGGGAGCGCAGGAACTCCGGGTTGTCGTCCGGGGCGACCCACTGCTGCCGGCCCCGCGTGGCGCCGGCGGCCCGGGGGCGGCCCGCGACGAGCCAGGCGACGGGACCGATCAGCACCTCGCCGAAGAGCAGGATCACGAAGACCCACATCAGCTTCGGCATGCCCCGCACCTCGTCCTCGGGCGTGTTCAGGCAGTCGATGAACGTGTAGATCCACAGGGCCAGGACCAGCAGGAACGGCAGATACCTGAGCATGGCGGCGGACCCCCGTGGTGCGGTGCTGCGGGCCGCGTGGCGGCCCCCGTGACGGACCCAGCGTAGTGCGTGCTCGATACTGGAACGCATGGCTTATGACGATCTTCGCTCGTTTCTCCGGGCTCTGGAGCGCGACGGCGACCTCAAGCGCATCAAGGCCGAAGTCGACCCGTACCTGGAGGTCGGGGAGATCGTCGACAGGGTGAACAAGGCGGGCGGGCCGGCGCTGCTCTTCGAGAACGTCAAGGGCTCGGCGATGCCGCTCGCCATGAACGTCTACGGCACCGACCGCCGGCTGCTCAAGGCGCTCGGCCTGCGCTCGTACGACGAGATCGGCGAGAAGGTCGGCGGGCTGCTCAAGCCGGAGCTGCCGCACGGTTTCGTCGGCATGCGGGAGGCCTTCGGCAAGCTCGGCGCGATGGCGCACGTGCCGCCGCGGAAGGTGAAGGGCGACGCGCCCGTCCAGGAGGTCGTGCTCACCGGCGACGACGTCGACCTGGACGCGCTGCCCGCGCTCTTCACCTGGCCCGAGGACGGCGGCTCGTTCTTCAACCTCGGCCTCACCCACACCAAGCACCCCGAGAGCGGTGTGCGCAATCTGGGCCTGTACCGGCTCCAGCGCCACGACAAGCGCACCATCGGCATGCACTGGCAGATCCACAAGGACAGCCGCAACCACTACCAGGTGGCGGCCCGGCGCGGGGAGCGGCTGCCGGTCGCGATCGCGTTCGGCTGCCCGCCGGCCGTGACGTACGCGTCGACGGCGCCGCTGCCCGGGGACATCGACGAGTACCTCTTCGCCGGCTTCGTGGCGGGCAAGCGGATCGAGATGGTCGACTGCAAGACGGTGCCGCTCCAGGTCCCGGCCCATGCCGAGGTCGTGCTGGAGGGCTGGCTGGAGCCCGGCAGGATGCTGCCGGAGGGGCCCTTCGGCGACCACACCGGCTTCTACACGCCGCAGGAGGACTTCCCGGCGCTCACCATCGACTGCGTGACGATGCGGCGCCGGCCGCTGCTCCAGTCGATCGTCGTCGGCCGTCCGCCGACGGAGGACGGCCCGCTGGGGCGGGCCACCGAGCGGTTCTTCCTCCCGCTCCTGAAGATCATCGTGCCGGACATCGTGGACTACCACCTGCCGGAGTCCGGCGGCTTCCACAACTGCGCGATCGTCTCGATCGACAAGAAGTACCCCAAGCACGCCCAGAAGGTCATGCACGCGATCTGGGGTGCGCACATGATGTCGCTGACCAAGCTGATCGTGGTCGTGGACGCGGACTGCGACGTGCACGACCTGCACGAGGTGTCCTGGCGGGCGCTGGGCAACGTCGACTACGCGCGCGACCTGACGGTCGTCGAGGGCCCGGTCGACCACCTCGACCACGCCTCCTACCAGCAGTTCTGGGGCGGCAAGGCGGGCATCGACGCCACGGCGAAGTGGCCGGAAGAGGGCTACACGCGTGACGGCGGCTGGCCGCACATGGTCGAGTCGGACCCGGACGTCGCCGAACGGGTGACGCGGCGCTGGAAGGAGTATGGACTGTGAGGGGCCATGTCATGGTGTCGGTGGGCAGCGCGGGGGCAGGCTCTGCTCCCCGCAGCTGCGGGGATGAACCGGAGTACGGACTGTGAGTTCCGCCGCTGCCGCCGTACCGCAGCCGGGCAGGACCAAGGCGTTCCTGCGCCTGGTCATGATCGAGCACTCGGTCTTCGCCCTGCCCTTCGCGTACATCGCCTCGCTGACGGCGATGTACCAGAAGGACGAGCGCGTCGACTGGTGGAAGCTCTTCCTCGTCACCGTCGCGATGGTGGGTCTGCGGACCTTCGCCATGGCGTGCAACCGCATCATCGACCGTGAGATCGACGCCCGGAACCCGCGCACCGCGAACCGGGAGATCGTGACCGGGGCGGTGTCCGTGCGCTCGGCGTGGACGGGCGCGCTGGTCGCCGTCGTGTTCTTCCTCGGCGCGGCGGCGCTGCTGAATCCGCTGTGCCTGGCGCTCGCGCCGATCGCGGTCGTGCCGATGGTCGTCTATCCGTACGGCAAGCGCTTCACGAACTTCCCGCACGCGATCCTGGGCCTGGCCCAGGCGATGGGCCCGGTCGGGGCCTGGCTCGCGGTGACCGGGCAGTGGTCCTGGGACGCGATGGTGCTGGGGCTGGCGGTCGGTGTGTGGATCGGCGGCTTCGACCTGATCTTCGCCTGCCAGGACGTGGCGGCGGACCGGGCGCACGGCGTGAAGTCCACGCCGGCGCGGTTCGGGATCCCGGCGGCGCTGTACGGGGCGCGGGTGTGCCACGTGGTGACGACGGGGCTGCTGGTCTGGTACGCGCTGATGACGCACGCGGGCGCGTTCTTCTGGACGGGGCTCGTGGTGGTGGCGGGGGCGTTCCTCTACGAGCACTCGATCGTCCGGCCGCACGACCTGTCGCGTCTGAACCGGGCGTTCTTCACGGTGAACGGTTTCATCGGGATCGCGCTGTTCGGCTGCGCGCTGCTGGATCTGCTGGTGCGGGGGCTGGGCGTCTAGGGCGCCCGCCGGGGCTAGGCTCAGGCGTTGTGGAGCCGTATGAGGAGACGACGCCCCCGACGCCCCGTACCCCTTGGGTCGTCGGGGTGTCAGGCGCGTCCGGGACGCCGTATGCCGCCGCCGTGGTGCGCGGGCTGCTGGATGCCGGGGAGGCCGTCGACCTGGTCGTCAGCCGGGCGTCGCGGCTGACGCTGCTGGACGAGACGGGGATCGCGTTCCGGGACGCGCACTGGCGGCGGGACCTGCGGGAGTGGCTCGCGCTGGGCGCGGACGGGAAGCCGGGGACGTACGACGTCGCCGTCGAGGTGCTGGAGCGCGTGCGGTACTGGCCGGCCGGTGATCTCGCGGCGGGGCCGTCCTCGGGTTCGTACCCGGTGAAGGGGATGCTGATCGTGCCGGCGAGCACGGCCTGTGTGGCCGGTGTGGCGCTCGGGCTCTCGAAGGATCTGTTGCAGCGGGCCGCGAGCGTGACGCTGAAGGAGCGGCGGCCGTTGATCGTCGCGGTGCGCGAAACGCCGCTGAGCGGTCAGACGCTCAGACAGCTGGTGGCGCTCGACGATGCGGGCGCCGTGGTGCTGCCCGCCTCGCCGGCGTTCTATGCGGGGGCGACGCACATCCAGGACCTGGTGGACTTCGTCGCCGGGCGGGCGCTGGACGCGGCAGGGGTGCCGCATCGGCTGTACCGCCGGTGGAAGGGAGAGCTCGGTGGTGCGAGCGGCTCTCGTGGTGAGGGTTAGCGCTTCTTGGCGCGCAGGGCGCGGAGGGCGGCCCCGGCGCGGCGCGAACCGGTCGTCGGGATGGTGTTGGCACGCGAGCGGTTGGCCTGGTCCTGCAGCTCGCGCATGCGGGCGTAGGCCATCTCGATCGAGTACACGGGGTCTCCACTTCTGAAGGATCGTCGTTGATTCACTGATGTGGCGAAAGATTTACGGGGCCTCGGCCCTCGTATGCCTTAGATTCTACACGCAAACGGCTGAGTTTGCTGACTATTGAAAGGTGCCAGGCAATGGACGCGGTGGACAGGCAGCTCATCCAGGCCCTCCGGGAGAACGGCCGGGCCTCGTACGCGGAGCTGGGCCGGCTCGTGGGCCTCTCCGGGCCGAGCGTCACGGACCGGATCAACCGGCTGGAGGCGGCCGGCGTCATCACGGGCTACCGCGCGACCGTCAACGCCGCGTCGCTCGGCCTCGGGGTCACCGCCCTGATCGGCATCCAGCTCTCGGACGCCGCCGACCACGAGGACGTGGCGCGCCGGCTGCGTGACCTCGAGGAGATCGAGGACTGCTGGTTCATCGCGGGCGACGACTCGTACATGCTCAAGGTGCGGGTGGGGGACGTGGACGGGCTGGAGCGCACCATCCGCCGGCTGTCCGGCACCAAGGGCGTCAGCCGTACGCGCACCACGATCGTGCTGTCGACCAAGTGGGAGAACCGGGTCGGCGAGCTGCCCGAGAACGCGTAGCGACCGCGTGCGGGGCACCCCCGGCGGTGGCCGGGGGAGGTTGCGGATGGGGGCCCCTCCCGGCCGGAGGAGGGGGGAGTACGCTCGGGGAGGCCCGGAACGTAGAGGTATGGGAGGCGCCGAATGGACGCGGGGCTCAAGCGCGAGCTGGAGGAGAAGGTCCTCGCCGGAGAGCGGCTGACCCGCGAGGACGGCATCGCCCTCTACGCGTCGGACGATCTGGCGTGGCTGGGCGGTCTGGCCCACGAGGTGCGCACGCGCAAGAACGGCGACGTGGTGCACTTCAACGTCAACCGGCACCTCAACATGACCAACGTGTGCACGGCGTCCTGCGCCTACTGCTCGTTCCAGCGCAAGCCGGGCGAGAAGGACGCGTACACGATGCGCATCGAGGAGGCCGTCCGCCTCGCCAAGGCGATGGAGAGCGAGAACCTCACCGAGCTGCACATCGTCAACGGCCTGCACCCGACGCTGCCCTGGCGCTACTACCCGCGGTCCCTGCGGGCGCTGAAGGAGGCGCTGCCGGACGTCTCGCTGAAGGCGTTCACCGCCACCGAGATCCAGCACTTCGAGAAGATCTCCGGGCTGCCCGCCTCGGAGATCCTCGACGAGCTGATCGACGCCGGTCTGGAGTCACTGACCGGCGGCGGCGCGGAGATCTTCGACTGGGAGGTGCGGCAGCACATCGTCGACCACGACACCCACTGGGAGGACTGGTCGCGCATCCACCGCCTCGCGCACTCCAAGGGCCTCAAGACGCCCTGCACGATGCTCTACGGGCACATCGAGGAGCCGCGTCACCGGGTGGACCACGTGCTGCGGCTGCGCGAGCTCCAGGACGAGACGAACGGCTTCCAGGTCTTCATCCCGCTGCGCTACCAGCACGACTTCGTGGACATGAAGGACGGCAAGATCCGCAACCGGCTCCAGGCCCGGACCACGATGGCCACCGGCGCCGAGGCCCTGAAGACCTTCGCCGTCTCCCGGCTGCTCTTCGACAACGTGCCGCACGTGAAGGTGTTCTGGGTCATGCACGGCGTGCAGACCGCCCAGCTCGCGCTGCAGCACGGCGCGGACGACATGGACGGCTCGGTCGTCGAGTACAAGATCACGCACGACGCGGACAACTACGGCACACCGAACAAGCTGACCCGCGACGACCTGCTGGAACTCATCCGCGACGCCGGCTTCCGGCCCGTGGAGCGCAACACCCGCTACGAGATCATCCGGGAGTACCCGGGCCCGGACCCGCTGCGCCGCGAGTCGCCGCAGCCGATGCGGGTCTGACACCGTCCGTTTTGATCCTTTCCGGTCGTGCTTGACTGGAGGGGATCCATCCGGTTGCCGCCCTAGAAGAAGGTCTGTCCGTGAGTAGCCAGAAGTTCGCCTCGCTCCGCTACACCGCCATGCGGTTCGGCCTGCTCATCGTCTGCTTCGCCGTCGTCTGGGTTCTCTGCTACGTGCACGTGATCCCGCTCGGGGTCGGCAACTCGAACATCGTGTGGATGGTGCTGCTCGCGCTCGTGATCTCCGCGCCGCTCAGCTTCGTGCTGCTGCGCAAGCAGCGCGACGCCATGTCCGAGCAGATCGCGGACCGCGTGGACCGCGCCAAGGCGCGCATCGCCGCCAACGCGGGCCAGGAGGACGGCGCCTAAGGACGGCGCGCAAGGACGGCGTGTAAGCCTCGTCACACCACTCGGGCGCCCCGCCCCGGAACAACCGTTCCGGCGCGGGGCGTTCGCGTATTCATGTGCCGGCGCCTCAAAGCGTTCCTTTTGGGTGCTCAAAGCATGCTTGTTACCGTGGTGTCCGTCCCCCGCCCGACCTCCGGAGATTGCGTTGTCATCCGTGTCCCCCGCGTCCTCCGCCGCGTCCACGCGACGCCGCATACCCAAGGTCCCGTTCTGGGCCCAGATCCTGCTCGGCCTCGTGCTGGGCGCGCTGCTCGGCTGGGCCGCCCGCAGCGGTGACATCGGCTGGCTGCAGACCACGCTCGACAAGATCGGCGGGATCTTCGTCCAGCTGCTGATGGTCGTCGTCGCCCCGCTGGTCTTCTTCGCGATCCTGGTGTCGATCACCAACCTGCGGAACGTCTCCAACGCCGCCCGGCTGGCGACCCGCACCCTGCTCTGGTTCATGATCACCTCGCTGATCGCGGTGGTCATCGGCCTCGCCATCGGCCTGCTCACCCACCCCGGCTCCGGCACCGGCCTGACCGCCGCCGACGGCGCCGAGCCCAAGAAGCACGGCTCCTGGCTGGACTTCCTCACGGGCATCGTCCCGACCGACGTGATCACGCCGTTCACCCAGCTGAACGTCCTCCAGATCGTCTTCATGGCCGCCGTCCTCGGCGTCGCCGTGCTCCGGATCGGCGAGAAGGCCAAGCCGGTCCTCGACCTCAGCCACTCCGTCCTGGAGCTGCTCCAGAAGGCCCTGTGGTGGGTCATCCGCCTCGCCCCGCTCGGCAGCCTCGGCCTGGTCGGCAAGGCGATCTCCAAGTACGGCTGGGACCTGATCGGCAAGTACGCGACCTTCACCGCGGACATCTACGTCGGCTGCGCGATCATCCTCTTCGGCGTCTACCCGCTGCTGCTCGCCACGGTCGCCAAGGTCAGCCCGCTGCGCTTCTTCCGGGGCGCCTGGCCCGCCATCCAGCTGGCCTTCGTCTCCCGCTCCTCGGTCGGCACCATGCCGCTGACCCAGAAGGTCACCGAGCGCCTCGGCGTGCCGAAGGAGTACGCCTCCTTCGCGGTGCCGTTCGGCTCGACGACCAAGATGGACGGCTGCGCCTCGATCTACCCGGCGATCGCCGCCATCTTCGTGGCCCAGGTCTTCGGCGTGGACCTGGCGGTCCGCGACTACGTCCTGATCGCCTTCGTCTCCGTCATCGGCTCGGCCGCCACCGCCGGCCTGACGGGCGCGACGGTCATGCTGACCCTCACCCTGTCGACGCTGGGCCTGCCGATGGCGGGCGTGGGCCTGCTGCTGGCGATAGACCCGATCGTGGACATGATGCGCACGGCGACCAATGTCGCCGGCCAGTCGGTCGTACCGATCCTGGTCTCCGCCCGTGAGGGCATCCTGGACCGCGCGGCGTACGAGACGGCGGACGGCTCGAAGCTGGACGACGCCGAGGAGCCGGAGGCGGCCGTCCTGGCCGCGGCGTGAACGCGAGCGGCGCACCCCCGGACTCGGTGAGTCCGGGGGTGCGGCGCGCGCAAACGGCCGCGCAGGTCGTGACAGGGGCGTGACAAGATCAGAACCGGATGGTTCTCTCCGGGCTCCTAAGGTGATCAGGTGATCTCGCGGCGTCCGCCGCGATCCGCACCACGAGAACCACTTCCGGAGGATCCGTGCGACGCATATCCCTCGCGCTCTCGACCGTCGCCCTCATCGGCGCCACCGCCGGTCTGGCCGCTCCGGCCGCCCAGGCCGCCACGCCCGCGGTCGCCCCGCAGGCCGTCAAGGCCGCTGCGGCGTGCCACGAGGACAACGCCTACATCTACACCGACGGCACCCGGCTGCGGACCAAGGCGAGCACCTCGGGCGGGGTGATCGGTCAGCTGTACTTCGGGGACCCGATCCGCATCCTGAAGTCGTCCGGCGGCTGGGACTACATCGAGCTGAAGGCGAAGAGCAAGGGCGGCCTGTCCAAGGGCAAGCGCGGCTGGGTGGCCCACAAGAACATCATCCCGCCGTTCTGCGGCTGAGGCGCGCGGCCCGGGCCGTGGCCTGATAACGACCCTTGACGTCCCTCCGCCCTGTGATATTACCTGCCGGTATTGTGACGGGGGCGGAGGGATGTTTGTCGTGACGACTGCACAGACCGCACAGACCGACCCGGCCGGAGCGGCCCGGGTCAGGCCCGGGGGCGGGCGCAAGCGAGCCGGCAAGGTCAAGCGCATGCCGCGCGCCGTGCGTGAGCGGCAGATGCAGGAC
>NZ_JBFAPH010000012.1:20374-44194 GCF_040675635.1 Streptomyces sp. NPDC049577 | reverse complement strand
CGAGCGGTCCATCGCGGACACCGAGTACCTGACCCGCGAGATCGCCGCGCTGCGCATGGGGCTCGGGGAGGTGGCGACGCGCGACTGGATCCGCTCGGAGTTCGAGGAGCTGGTCAAGGAACTGGAGGAGCGCGGGGTGATCCCCCGCGAGAGTGAGGAAGGCGACCGCTGAGAGGCTTTCCCCGGGCCCCCGGGCTGGCCGTACCATCGACCGTATGGCTACCGACACGTACGGCACCGCCCCGAGCGAGGACGCGATCCGCGACGCGCTCGCGACGGTCAACGACCCCGAGATCCAGCGACCCATCACCGACCTGGGGATGGTCAAATCGGTGGAGATCGCGGCGGACGGCACGGTCGCGGTGGCGGTCTACCTGACGGTCGCCGGCTGCCCCATGCGGGACAAGATCACCACGCTGGTGAGCGAGGCCGTCTCCCGCGTCGAGGGCGTGGCGGGCGTGACCGTCGAGCTGGACGTGATGAGCGACGAGCAGCGCCGCGAGCTGGCCGCCTCCCTGCGCGGCGGCCAGGCCGAGCGCGAGGTGCCCTTCGCCAAGCCCGGCTCGCTGACCCGGGTCTACGCGGTGGCCTCCGGCAAGGGCGGCGTCGGCAAGTCCTCGGTGACGGTGAACCTGGCCGCCGCCATGGCCGCCGACGGGCTGAAGGTCGGCGTCGTGGACGCCGACATCTACGGCCACTCGGTGCCGCGCATGCTGGGTGCCGACGGCCGGCCCACCCAGGTCGAGAACATGATCATGCCGCCCTCGGCGAACGGCGTGAAGGTCATCTCGATCGGCATGTTCACCCCGGGCAACGCGCCCGTCGTGTGGCGCGGCCCGATGCTGCACCGTGCGCTCCAGCAGTTCCTCGCGGACGTCTACTGGGGCGACCTGGACGTGCTGCTGCTGGACCTCCCGCCGGGCACGGGCGACATCGCCATCTCCGTCGCCCAGCTGGTCCCCAACGCCGAGATCCTGGTCGTGACGACGCCTCAGCAGGCCGCCGCCGAGGTCGCCGAGCGGGCCGGTTCGATCGCCGTGCAGACCCACCAGAAGATCGTCGGCGTCGTGGAGAACATGTCCGGGCTGCCGTGCCCGCACTGCGACGAGATGGTCGACGTCTTCGGCACCGGCGGCGGCCAGCTCGTCGCCGACGGCCTGACGCGCACCACGGGCACGACCGTGCCGGTGCTCGGCTCCATCCCGATCGACGTGCGCCTGCGCGAGGGCGGCGACGAGGGCAAGCCGGTCGTCCTCAGCGACCCCGACTCCCCGGCGGGCAGCGCGCTGCGGGCGATCGCGGGCAAGCTCGGCGGGCGGCAGCGCGGTCTGTCCGGCATGTCGCTCGGCATCACCCCGCGCAACAAGTTCTAGGGACGTCCGCCACCCGGCGCCTGCGGCCCGGGGCCCGGCGCGCGCTCAGCGCGTGTACTCGGTGATGTCCTTGATCACCGAGAAGCCCATGCCGTAGGCGCTCATCCCGCGCCCGTACGCCCCGAGGTGGACCTCCCCCTCGGCGGAGCCCGCGAGCACCCAGCCGTACTCGGACTCGCGGTAGCGGAACTGGGTCGGCACGCCGTCCACCGGGAGGGAGAGCGTCGACCAGGCGGGCTCGTCCAGATGGTCGGCCAGCTCCCAGGCGAGGGCCGTCTGCTGGTCCAGCCAGTCCTGGCGCAGTGCGCGCTCCATCTGGGCGGGCCAGGTGCAGGCCAGCAGGCCCGAGCCGGCCAGCCAGGCGGCGGAGGAGACCGAGGTGGCCTCCAGCACGCCCGTGCCGTCGGCGCTGCGGCGCACCGGGCGGCTGGCCACCGTCACCACGACGGCGAAGCGGCGCCGCTCGGTGCCGTGCTCGCCCCGGTCCATCCGAACGGGGGGCGCCTCACCGTGTCCGGTCGAGCCGTGCTCGACCGTGCCGTCGGCGGCGGCACCCACCTGCATCAGCCAGCGCGGGCCCGTGTACGCCTCGTCCAGGCCGTACCAGGGGAAGGACGCCTGCAGATAGCCGTCGACCGCACGCCGGGCGGCGCTCCCGCCCTGCGGCCCTCCCGGCGCTGCGGTCGCGTCCTGGGTGCCGGGCGCGTCGGGCGTACCGCCCCCTTGCGCCCCTACCCGACTCGTCGTCTCCATCTGCGCGGCGCCTCCTCGTAACCCCGTTCACGGGCCCGCCCGCCCCCTCGCGGGCGCTTCGTCCCAAACAAAGGGAGGATAGCCACCCCCGTCAATGGGGCCACGCAGGCGCGGGTCAGGTGGCGTCGGCGTCGAAGGGGGGTCGCTCGTCGGGCCGGAGCGGCTGCGGCTTCTTCAGCAGGTCCGGCGTGGACGCGGCCGTGCCCGCCGCGGCGGAGCCGGAGGCCGGCTCGGGGGTGCGGCCCTGCACGGCGTCGGTGACCTCGGACAGCTCCGCCATCTCGGACTTGAAGTCGAAGCCGTTGCGGATCTCCTTGAGCCCCAGCTCGTCCTTGTCGAGCACGTGCTTGCGGACGAACGTCTTGGGGTTGAGGTCCTCGAACTCGAAGTCCTTGAACTCCGGACCCAGCTCCGAGCGGATGTCCTCCTTGGCGCTGTCGGAGAACTGCCGGATCTTGCGCAGCGTGCGCGACACATCCTGGATCAGCTTCGGCAGCTTGTCGGGGCCGAAGATGAGCACGGCGAGGACGACGAGCGACACAAGCTCGAGGGGTCCTATGTCGAGCACGGTGCAGCTCCTTGATGCGTCCAGCGGCCGGGGGTCCGTACAGGGTCCGTGAGGGGTCCGTACGAGGGTCCGTAAGGGTACAGACCACCTATCACGGTACCTGGCCCGACGGGGCGGCCGGGAGACACCTCGGCCAACATCAGGCCAAGTCCGGGCGTCCCGGCCGGATCTTCGTCAGCTCCGCCCCGGTCAGCCGGCCGAGCCCAGGACCAGCTCGACCGTGCGCTCCTGGCCGCCGTCCCGCTCGACGGACAACCGCAGCCGGTCACCCGGACGGTGACTGCGGACCTTGACGATCAGCTCGCGGCTGCTGTGCACCGCCGTGCCGTCCACCTTCGTGATCACGTCCCGGGGCCGGATGCCCGCCTTGTCGGCCGGGCCGCCGGGCGCCACGGCCGGTCCCCCGGCGCCCTCGGAGTTCACCCGGGCGCCGTCGCCGTCGTACTCCATGTCGAGGGTGACACCGATGACCGGATGCGTGGCCCGGCCGGTGTTGATCAGCTCCTCGGCGACGCGCCGGGCCTGGTTGACCGGTATGGCGAAGCCCAGGCCGATGCTCCCGCCCTGCTCGCCGGCGGCGTCCGAGCGGCTCGCCGAACGGATGGCGCTGTTGATCCCGATGACCCGCCCCTCGGCGTTCATCAGCGGCCCGCCGGAGTTGCCGGGGTTGATGGGGGCGTCGGTCTGGAGGGCGTCCACATAGCTGACGTCGCTGCCGTCCTGCTTGCGGCCGCCCGCGGTGATCGGGCGGTCCTTGGCGCTGATGATGCCCGTCGTGACCGTTCCGGCCAGATCGAAGGGCGCGCCGATGGCGACGACGGAGTCGCCGACGCGGACGGAGTCGGAGTTGCCGAGGGACAGCGGGGTGAGCCCCTCGACGCCCTCGACCTTGATCACGGCGAGGTCGTAGCCGCCGTCGCGGCCGACGAGGGTGGCCTTCGCGCTCTGCCCGCCGTTGAACGTCACGGCTATGGAGCCGCCGCCCGCGGCCGGCTGGACGACATGGCTGTTGGTGAGGATGTGGCCCTGCCGGTCCAGCACGAAGCCCGTTCCGGTGCCGGCGCCGCCCGGCTCGCCGCCGCCCCGCACATGGAGGGTCACGACGCCGGGCAGCGTCCGCGCGGCGATCCCGGCGACGCTTCCCGGGTCCCGCTCCCCGCTCCCGGCCGAGGGCTGCGGCAGCGTGACGTGCCGCCCGAGCCCGCCGCCGCGCTCCAGCCACATCCCGGCACCCCCGCCGACGCCCCCGGCCAGCAGGGCCACCGCGGCCGCGCCGGCGACGAGCTTCCGCCGCGTGACGGTCACGCTGCGGGCCCGGGCGGTGGGTGCGGGTGCGGATGCGGGTGCGGGTGCGGCCCAGGGGTCGTAGCGCCAGGCCGTCTGCGGGTGGTGGGCTTGCGGCTGCGGGAAGCCGGGCACGGGCATCATCGGGGCGTCCGCCGTCGGTGAAGGCGGCGCCGGCACGGCCGGAGCGGCCGGCAGCGGCTGGTGCGGCAGCGGTTGGTGCGGCAGCGGGACACCGGGCTGCTGCCCGGGCGCGCCCGGGACCCGGGCGCCCCGGCGAACCGCACGCCACCACGGCCGTCGCCCCGCAGCCGGCTGCGGGGCCGGCTGGGGCGCGCCCGCGCCGTACGCCGGTGTGCCCGCCGCAGGCGTGGGGTGCTGGACCGGCGGGGCGGGGGCCCAGGGGCCGGGGTGGCCGTAGGGCGGGGTGCCGTAGGGGTCGGGCCGGTGCCGGGGGTGCGGCTCGGCCGCTGCGCCGTACTGGTCCGGTGCGTGCCCGGGTTCCCCGGGTTCCGTGCCGCCGGGCACGGTCTCCGCCGCGTCCATCCTTCTCCCCCACCGTGGTCGTGAGCCCAGCAGCGATTGAACCAGGACGCGGCGGTACCCGCCGACCGGGGTCAGCGGGTGGTGGCGGCGGTGGTCAGGACCAGCGGCGGCAGCACCGGTGCGCCGGAGGGGCGCAGCAGGGACGAGCCGAGGGGCTGGGCCTGGGCCGAGAGCGTGCCCGGGCGCACGGCCGGGCTGGGGGCCGCGACCAGGGAGGCACCCCGGGAGCCGGCCGTGGAGCTGCTGGTCGTCACGCCAGGGCCGCCGCCGCGGGCCCGGGGGGACCCCACGGGCGTCTCCGCCGGCTGCGCGCCGACCAGCGCGAAGGCCGCGAGGGAGACGGCTCCGGCGGCGGCGAAGGCGAACCGCCGCCCGCGCGAGGCGCTGCGCGGCTCCGGCCGCGGCCCGGGCTCCGGGATCCGGTGGACGCGGAAGCCGCGCTCATGGCGCTGGGCGGCGACGGCGGGCAGCAGGGCGAACGTTTCCGCCCCGGGGCCGAAGCCGGATCTTCCCCGGCCGGCGTCCTCCCGGCCGGCATCGTCACGGGCCGTGGGACCGGCGCCGGTGGCGCCGCGGTCGCCTCCGTCGCCTCCGTCGAGCCCGGCGGCCGGCAGGCCCTGGAGGCGGGCCAGCAGCGACTCCGAGAGCGGGGGCGGCGCGGCCTCCGCGAAGACGTTCTTGAGCCGGCGCTGGGCGTCGGCTTCCGCTTTGCACTTCCAGCAGGTCGCGAGGTGCGCCAGCACCCGCTCCCGCGAATCGTGCCCCAGTTCCCCGTCCACCAGGGCCGCGAGACGGTCGCCGAGGTGATGCTCGGCGGGGGACAGACCGCCTGAACCGGTCACGCGATTCCGACCTCCCCACCCAGCGGAACGCCCGGGGCCACGGCCGTCACCGCACGCTGCTCGGCCCGGGCGGCGGGCGAGCGGTGCTGGAGCGCCTTGCGCAGGTGGGAACGGCCTCGGTGGATGCGGCTGCGGACGGTGCCGAGCTTCACGCCGAGCGTCGCGGCGATCTCCTCGTACGAGAGGCCCTCGATGTCGCAGAGCACGACGGCCGCGCGGAACTCGGGGGCCAGCGTGTCCAGGGCCTGCTGGACGTCCGCGTCGAAGTGGGTGTCGTTGAAGTGCTGCTGGGGGGAGGGCTCGCGGCTGGGCAGCCGCTCCGCCGCGTCCTCGGCGAGCGCGTCGAACCGGATGCGCTGGCGGCGGCGGACCATGTCCAGGAAGAGGTTGGTGGTGATGCGGTGCAGCCACCCCTCGAAGGTGCCGGGGGTGTACGTGGACAGGGAGCGGAAGACGCGGACGAAGACCTCCTGGGTGAGGTCCTCGGCGTCGTGCTGGTTGCCGGTGAGGCGGTAGGCGAGGCGGTAGACCCGGGCACTGTGCGTGCTGACGATCTCCTCCCAGGTGGGGGGAGTCCACGCCGCGGCATCCGCATCGGTGGCGAACGTCGCGGTGGTCGACGCGGTGGGAGCGGAGTCGTCGGCGTGGGAACGGTCAGCGGTGTAGGTCACGGATTTCGGCTCGGCGGCGGACCTGCGGAAGCGCCTCAGCACTCCCCGGCGGTCTCCGCCCGCAGCCGCACCTCCCCTGTCGGCTCTGGTGTCCAGTGGAGCCCCTACCATATCCACCTCGCCCGTTAGCTCCGGATAAGCATTTTTACCCGCTTTTTGATCTGCTTTTGGGTCTTGGTCCGCTGTGATCCCGCTCGCCCGGCGAACCACCGGCGTCCGCCGGATCCGGCCACCCCCTTCACCCCTTCCAACGCCCGGTCCCATCTGCGGGTTCCCGTGGTCAGCGGATACAGTCACGGGTGCGTCGACCACGGGGACAGGAGAGGGCCATTACCGCCAACCGGCAGACGAGCTGGGCGTTCGCCGATGCGTTCGTCGCCGAGGACGAGGCAACGCGCTGGGCCCGGGACCGGGCCATCGAGGCGGGCCTGCCCTCGGTGTCGGCCGGCACCGGCGCGGCACTGCGGCTGCTCGCCGGGTCGGTGGACGCGAAGGCGGTCGCCGAGATCGGCACCGGCACCGGCGTCTCCGGCATCCACCTGCTGCACGGCATGCGGCCCGACGGCGTGCTGACCACGGTCGACAGCGACCCGGAGTGCCAGCAGTTCGCCCGCCAGGCCTTCCGCGCGGCGGGCTTCGCCGGCAACCGGGCCCGCTTCATCCCCGGCCGCGCCCTGGAGGTCCTGCCGCGCCTGGCGGACGGCGGATACGACATGGTCTTCTGCGACGGGGACCGGCTCGAGTGCCTCGACTACCTAGCGGAATCGTTGCGCCTGCTGCGCCCGGGCGGGGTGGTCTGCTTCGAGGGCGTCTTCGCGGACGGCCGCACGGTCGACTCCGCCGCGCAGCCGGCGGAGGTCCAGCGCCTGCGCGAACTGCTCCGCGCGGTACGCGAGTCCACGGCCCTCAGCCCGGCGCTCCTGCCGGTGGGCGACGGGCTGCTCTGCGCCGTGCGCCGCTAGGCGCATCCGGCGGATCGCCGTCGGCCGCGGCCCGGTGGGAACACCGCCGGTCCGGCACGTCGTGGTCGTCCGCCGTCGCGGCGGGAGAAGACCCGTCCGCCGCGACGGTGGCGAGCCACCGCGGCGAGGGTCCGGGGGCCTGCCCCCGGACGCTGCCGGTGGCGCCCGTCGTCGTGGGGTACCCGGCCCGAACTGCGGGCCGCGGCCGGCAGGCCCTCGCGCTGCGCGCGGTGGCGGTGCGGCGGGGTGCGGGCCGCCGCCGCGCCGCCGCCGGCCAGGGGTGCCAGGAAACGCCGCTGCCCCGCGCCGGAGGCGTCGGGGCAGGTGCGGAATCGTGGGCCGGTGCGTCAGGCGGTGACCTTCTCCAGGGCCTCGCCGAGAGCCTTGGCCTCATCAGGGGTCAGCTCGACGACGAGACGACCGCCGCCCTCGAGCGGAACCCGCATGACGATGCCCCGCCCCTCCTTGGTCACCTCGAGCGGGCCGTCGCCCGTCCGCGGCTTCATGGCCGCCATGCTCGTTCCCCTTCCTGAAACCAGCTCGTCGCAGCCGACAACCCAGGTGTCACCGGCATCGAACACATTGCTTCCAGGCCATTATCCCGCATCGCGTGACCCGATGACCAACATCGGTCCGCATCCCTTCGGCAACGCGCTGCCGCAAAACCACTCAATTCGCCGATCGAGCGGTACCGTGCGGCCACCATGCCCCCCGCACACGGGTCCGATTCTTTGACGCAGGTCACATGTGCACTGCCGATGATCTCCGGCATGCTGAGCGCGGACCACCATCCGCAGCGACCAGAGGCAGGGACAGCCACCATGGCCGACACCGTGCTGTACGAGGTGAGCGACGGGCTCGCGACGATCACGCTGAACCGTCCGGACGCGATGAACGCGCTCGACGTCGAGACCAAGGTCGCCCTGCGCGACACCCTGCGGCTTGCCGCCGAGGACGACGGGGTACGGGCCGTGCTGCTCACCGGCACGGGCCGGGCCTTCTGCGTCGGGCAGGACCTCAAGGAGCACATCGGCCTGCTCGCCGCCGACCGCGAGAACGGCACCGAGCTGACCATGACCACGGTCCGCGAGCACTACAACCCGATCACCGCGGCGATCGCCGGCATGCGGAAGCCCGTCGTGGCGGGCGTGAACGGGGTCGCGGCCGGCGCGGGCGCGGGCTTCGCGTTCGCCGCGGACTACCGGGTCGTCGCGGACACCGCCGCCTTCAACACGGCCTTCACCGGGGTCGCCCTCACCGCCGACTCGGGCGTCTCCTGGAGCCTCCCCCGCCTGATCGGCCACAGCCGCGCCTCGGACCTCCTGCTCTTCCCGCGCAACGTCGGCGCGCAGGAGGCGTACGAGCTGGGCATCGCCAACAAGGTCGTCCCGGCGGCGGACCTGCCGGCCGAGGCGACCGCCGTCGCCCGCCGCCTGGCCGAGGGCCCGACCGCCGCCTACGCCGCGATCAAGGAGTCCCTCGCCTACGCGGCGGACCACTCCCTCGAGGAGTCCCTGGCCCACGAGGACGTCCTCCAGACGCGGGCGGGGGCGTCGAAGGACCACACCATCGCGGTGGAGGCGTTCGTGAAGAAGGAAAAGCCCCGCTTCCAGGGCCACTGACCGCACCGCCTACGGCGGCCAGGGCGCGCCGCAGTCGCGGGCGCAGGCGGCCCGGCACCGGCCGAACAGCGCCGTCTCGCCTCCCGCCGCACCGGCGGGAAACCCCGAGAACCCCGCCGACCGCCTGCGACAAGGACCCCGCGAAGGTCGCGGCGGGGAAGGAGAACTCCGCCGCGACGGCGAGACGCCCCACGAACGTGCCCGGCGGTGCCCAACCGCCTGCGGCGAGCACCCCAGACGACCGGACCGCCCCGCCGCCCGCCACCGGGCGGCGGGCAAGAAGGCCCCGGCAAGGCGCCGGCCGCAGGCCACCGGCACCCGCCGAACAGCGCCGCCTCACCTCCCGCCGTCGCGGCGGGGAAGGAGAACTCCGCCGCGACGGCGAGACGCCCCACGAACGGGCCCGGCCGGGCCCGGCGCCGCGGCGGGCAGCAAGCCCCCGAGCGAAGCCCCGGCCGCAGGCCGTTGGTCGGGGCCGTTTCTATTCGTCCCCCGCGCGGGAGCGCAGGTGGCAGGTGGATACGTGGTCGTTGACCAGGCCGCACGACTGCATCAGCGCGTATGCCGTCGTCGGGCCGACGAATCGGAAGCCTCGCTTCTTGAGGTCCTTGGCCAGGGCCGTGGACTCCGGCGTCACGGCCGGGACGTCCGCCAGCGTCCGGGGCGCCCGCCGGGACGCCGGCGGGGCGTACGACCAGACGAGCGCGTCCAGTTCGCCGGGAGCCAGCCGCGCAGCGGCCACCGCGTTGGAGATCGTCGCGTTGATCTTCGCCCGGTTCCGGATGATGCCCGGGTCCGCCAGCAGGCGCTCGACGTCCGCCTCGGTGAACGCGGCGACCTTCTCGACGGAGAAGTCCGCGAACGCCGCGCGGAAGCCGGCCCTGCGGCGCAGGATCGTCAGCCACGACAGGCCCGACTGGAACGCCTCCAGGCATATGCGCTCGTAGAGCGCGTCGTCGCCGTGGACCGGGCGGCCCCACTCCGTGTCGTGGTACAGGCGGTAGTCGTCGGCGCCGGGCCGGTCGAGGCCGGTCCAGGCGCAGCGGGCCAGGCCGTCGGGGCCGACGGTCACCGAGGGGGTGGCGGCGGTCATGACGGCTCGTCCTCCGGTGCGGTGTCGCCGACGAGGCCGGGGCCGCCCTTGGCGGCGGCCTGGGCGCCCGCGAGCGCGGCCTCCAGTTCGGCGATGCGCGCGTCCCGCTCGGCGAGTTCGGCGCCGAGCCGGTCGAAGGCGTCGTCGGCGTCGGCCATCCGGTAGCCGCGCAGCGTGACCGGCAGGCGCAGCGCCTCGACGTCCGCGCGGAGCAGCGGGCGCCCGGCGGGCAGCGGCCACGCGACGCGGTCCGGCGCCGCCTCGGGCAGCGCCGCGCCCGGGCCGCCCCCGGCCACGGCGAGCGTGACCGCGGCGACCACCACGACCAGCGCGATGAGCAAGAACCAGAACACGGCCGTCTCCCCGTCAGTCCTCCGTCAGCCAAAACGTCCACCCCGATCGTGCCATGCCGCACTGACAGCTAAGGTCGCTGGCGGGCCACGACGGGCGGGCCACGAGAGGGAGTACGGAAAAATGCTGCGGCTGGGACGACGCGAGTTCGACGCTCACGAGCCGGTGATCATGGCGATCGTCAACCGGACGCCCGACTCCTTCTACGACCAGGGCGCCACCTTCGACGACGAGCCCGCGCTGGCCCGGGTCGAGCAGGCCGTCGCCGAGGGCGCGGCGATCATCGACATCGGCGGGGTGAAGGCCGGTCCGGGCGCGGAGGTGTCCGCGGAGGAGGAGGCGCGCCGCACGGTCGGGTTCGTGGCGGAGGTGCGGCGGCGTCACCCGGACGTGGTCATCAGCGTCGACACGTGGCGGCACGAGGTGGGCGAGGCGGTGTGCGAGGCCGGGGCCGACCTGCTGAACGACGCGTGGGGCGGCGTCGATCCCCGTCTCGCGGAGGTCGCGGCGCGGTACGGCGCCGGGCTGGTGTGCACGCACGCGGGCGGCGTCGAGCCGCGCACCCGCCCGCACCGGGTGGCGTACGACGACGTGATGGCGGACATCCTGCGGGTCACGCTCGGGCTGGCCGAGCGCGCGGTCGCCCTGGGCGTGCGGCGCGACGGCATCATGATCGACCCGGGGCACGACTTCGGCAAGAACACCCGGCACTCGCTGGAGGCGACCCGGCGGCTGGGCGAGATGACGGAGACGGGCTGGCCGGTGCTGGTGTCGCTGTCGAACAAGGACTTCGTGGGCGAGACGCTGGACAAGCCGGTGAAGGAGCGGGTGCTCGGCACGCTGGCCACGACCGCCGTCTCGGCGTGGCTGGGGGCGCAGGTCTACCGGGTGCACGAGGTGGCGGAAACGAAGCAGGTCCTGGACATGGTGGCGTCGATCGCCGGCCACCGCGCCCCCGCGGTGGCCCGCCGCGGGCTCGCCTGAACCGCACACCACTCCGGCGGACGGAGTCGGACCGGGCCGGCCTGAGCCCCCCGCCCGCCGCGACGGCCTGAGGGCACCGCGGCGGGGGGCCGGCGGCATCCGCGATCGTCGCGGGCCGCCGGACGGGCGCTACGCTCCCGCCTCCTTCGTGACCAGCACCACCGCCTCCTCCACGTCGTCCGTGACGTGGAACAGCCGCAGGTCGTGCGGACCTGCCTTGCCACCGGCGACGAGCGTGCCGCGCAGCCAGTCGACCAGGCCGCTCCAGTAGTCGGAGCCGAAGAGGACGATGGGGAAGCGGGTGACCTTCTTCGTCTGGACGAGGGTGAGGGCCTCGAACAGTTCGTCCAGCGTGCCGAGGCCGCCGGGCAGGACGACGAAGCCGCTCGCGTACTTCACGAACATCGTCTTGCGGACGAAGAAGTAGCGGAAGTCGACGCCGAGGTTCACATACGGGTTGATGCCCTGTTCGAAGGGCAGCTCGATGCCGAGGCCGACGGAGACGCCGCCGGCCTCCATCGCGCCCTTGTTGGCGGCTTCCATGGCGCCGGGCCCGCCGCCGGTGATGACGGCGAAGCCGGCCTCGACCAGGCCGCGCCCGATGGCGACGCCGGCCTCGTACTCGGGCGTGCCCCGCTGCGTGCGGGCCGAGCCGAACACGCTGATGGCCGGGGGCAGTTCCGCGAGGGCGCCGAATCCCTCGACGAACTCGGACTGGATGCGCATGACCCGGAAGGGGTCCTCGTGCACCCAGTCCGCCGTGCCCCGGGTGTCCAGCAGGTGCTGGTCGGTGGTGCCGCTCTGCATCTGGCTCTGCCGTCGCACGACCGGTCCGCGGCGCTGTTCCCGCTGTGCTCGGGTGACCTCGGGATTGCCCATACCGTGCTCCCTCCGCTGGAGATCGTTGCAGTTCAGCGTAGGCGGGTTCAGGCGGTGAGCCAGGCCCGCAGCCGCTCCTCGCACTGGATGATCCGCTCGGCGACCACGTGCTCGTCCCGCTTGTGCGCGTAGAGCGGGTCGCCCGGTCCGTAGTTGACGGCGGGCACGCCGAGCGCGCTGAAGCGGGAGACGTCGGTCCAGCCGAACTTGGGGCGGGCCGTGCCGCCGACGGCCGCCATGAACGCCTGGGCGGCGGGGTGGGCGAGGCCCGGCAGCGCGCCGCCGGAGTGGTCGTCGACGACGAACTCGGCCACGCCGCAGCCGGCGAAGACCTCGCGGACGTGGTCGACGGCCTCCTGCTCGGTGCGGTCGGGGGCGTAGCGGAAGTTCACCGTGACGGTGCAGGCGTCGGGGATGACGTTGCCGGCGACGCCGCCCTCGATGCGGACGGCGTTGAGGCCCTCGCGGTACTCCAGGCCGTCGATGACGGGTCGGCGCGGCTCGTAGGAGGCGAGCCGGGCGAGGATGGGCGCGGCGGCGTGGATGGCGTTGGAGCCCATCCAGGCGCGCGCCGAGTGGGCCCGCTCGCCGGCCGTGCGGAGCAGGACGCGCAGGGTGCCCTGGCAGCCGCCCTCGACCTGGGCGTCGGAGGGCTCCAGCAGGACGGCGAAGTCGCCCGCGAGCCAGTCCGGGTGGGCGGCGGCGACGTGCCCGAGGCCGTTGCGGGCCGCGGCGACCTCTTCGTTGTCGTAGAAGACGAAGGTCAGGTCGCGGTTGGGGGCGGGGACGGTGGCGGCGACGCGCAGCTGCACGGCGACGCCGGACTTCATGTCGCTGGTGCCGCAGCCCCACAGGATCCCGTCCTCGTCGAGCCGGGAGGGCACGTTGTCGGCGATGGGGACGGTGTCGATGTGGCCGGCGAGGACGACGCGCTCGGCGCGGCCGAGGTTCGTGCGGGCCACGACGTTGTTGCCGTGCCGGTCGACGGTCAGGTGCGGCAGGGCCCGCAGGGCGGTCTCGATGGCGTCGGCGAGGTCCTTCTCGTCGCCGCTCACGGAGGGGAAGTCGACGAGCCGGGCGGTGAGGGCGGCGGCGTCGAGGGACAGGTCGAGTGCGGCGTGATCCATGCCGCGAGCCTAACGCCAGGCTCCACCGTACGGACCTGCCGGAAGGCGGCCCGGGAGGTCCAGCGCGGCCTGTGGCGGGTCTCTGAAGTAACGTGACCCGCATGTCCCGGATCTCCGCCGCTCGCCGTGGCCGACTGCTGCGTACCGTGGCCGCCTGCGCCGTCCTGCTGGCACTGATCGGCTACGGGCTGGCGCAGTTGCTGACGGGTGGTTCCGGGGCGCCGCGCTGCACGGTGCGGGCGAACGGCCAGTCGTACGCGCTCTCGCCCGAGCAGGCGGTGAACGCGGCGACGATCTCGGCGGTGGGGTCGGCGCGCGGGCTGCCCGAGCGGGCGGTGACGATCGCGCTGGCCACGGCGATGCAGGAGTCGGGGCTGCGCAACATCCACCACGGGGACCGCGATTCGCTGGGGCTCTTCCAGCAGCGGCCGACGCAGGGCTGGGGGACGGCCCGGCAGATCACCGACCCGGTGTACGCGGCGGGGAAGTTCTACGACCACCTGGTGGAGGTGCCGGGCTACTCGCGGCTGCCGCTGACGGTGGCGGCGCAGAAGGTGCAGCGCAGCGGCTTCCCGCAGGCGTACGCCAAGCACGAGCCGGACGCCTCGCTGCTGTCGTCCGCCCTGACCGGCCGGGCCGGTGGTTCGTTCAGCTGCACGACGAGCCCGGCGGACGGGAAGCCGGGCGACCCCTCGGCCGTACGGACCAAGCTGTCGCGGGAGTTCGGTGTGGGCGTGCTGCCGGTGGTGGCGGGCGGTGGCACGGGCGGTGACGGCCGGGGCGGCGCGGGCCGCACGGTGACGGTGCCCGTGCAGCCGGTGCCGATGTCCGCGGAGGACGGGACGCGGAAGCGCGGCTGGGCGCTCGCGTCGTGGGCCGTGGCGCACGCGGCGGAACTCCGCATCGAGCGCGTCTCCTTCGGCGGCCGGGTGTGGACGGCCGAGGAGTCGAAGGCCGGGTGGCGCGGTTCCGGCAAATCCGACGCGGACTCCCAGGCCGTCGTCCGCATCACCACCGTGCAGTAGTACGACCGGCCACCCCTCGGGGCTATGCGCGGCGTACCGGAGTTGCCGTGGCCGTTCCCGTCGTACGCGTACGCGAAACCTGCCGCGCTTCAGCCCGCCGACCTTGTGACTAAAGGCTTGTCGGCCTTCCGTACCGGCCGATGAATCGCCCTCTTTTGTCAGGGTTTTCGGTCGGCATATCATGCGACGCATTGCCAACTCTTTACGTTGGCGCACCGCAACCTTCGTGCGGCTCACGCGGTAGTCCATGCGTCCGTTCGCCGGACAGCAACCGACCTCCCACTCCGTCACAAGGAGCAACATGTCCCTCCCCCTCACGCGTCGGATCGCCCGGGTCGCCCTGCTTGTCGCAGCGGGTGCCGCTCCCGTCGTCGGCGCGGCCGGCTCTGCGAGCGCCGCGGACCTCGTGAAGGCCCCCGACCTGGGCGGGCTGAGCGCGGTGGACAGCACGCAGGCGGTACACACCCTCGACTCGACCGCCCAGCAGGCCGGCGGCGTGACGGAGGTCGGACAGAAGGCGGTCAACTCCGCCGTTCCGACCACGACCAACGCCGTCGCCAAGGCCACCAAGTCGCAGGCCCCGGCCGCGCAGAAGGTGACCGGCCAGCTCTCGGGCGGCGCCGGCCAGGCCCTCGGCCAGACCGCCAAGGACCTGCACGTCCCCGTCCCGGGCGAGCTGCCCGTCAAGAGCCCCCTCGGCTGAGCGGACGACACCGGCCGCAACCGCATCGCGGACGGCACGCGAAGGGGCCCGGGAGCCGACTCCCGGGCCCCTTCCGCACGTCCGGACGGACCGGCGGACCGGCGGACTATTCGGCCAGCCGGCGCACGGCCGCCTCGACCCGCTCGTCCGTCGCGGTGAAGGCGATCCGGACGAACCGCTCACCCGCCGCGCCGTAGAAATCGCCCGGCGCGACCAGGATGCCGCGCTTGGACAGCTCGCCGACCGTGTCCCAGCACGACTCGTCCCGCGTGGCCCACAGGTACAGCGACGCCTCGCTGTGCTCGATCCGGAAGCCCACGCCCTCGAACGCCGCACGCAGCGCGGCGCGCCGGCGGGCGTAACGCTCGCGCTGCTCGGCGACGTGCGCGTCGTCGCCCAGCGCGGCGATCGTCGCGGCCTGCACCGGGGCGGGGATCATCATGCCGCCGTGCTTGCGGATCTGCAGCAGCTCGCCCAGGACGGCGGCGTCGCCGGCGAGGAACGCCGAGCGGTAGCCGGCCAGGTTCGAGCGCTTGGACAGCGAGTGGACCGCGACGATGCCCTCGTAGGAGCCGCCGCAGACGTCCGGGTGCAGCACGGAGACCGGGTCGGCCTCCCAGCCCAGCTCCACGTAGCACTCGTCGCTGAAGACGAGGATCCCGTGCGAGCGCGCCCAGGCGACCGTGCGGCGCAGCTCCTCAAGGGTCAGCACACGGCCGGTCGGGTTGGACGGCGAGTTCAGCCAGAGCAGCTTCAGACCGGCCGGGTCGAGCTCGGTCGGGTCGTCGTAGACGACGGGCTCGGCGCCGCACAGGCGGGCGCCGACCTCGTAGGTCGGGTAGGCCAGACGCGGGTGGGCGACCTTGTCGCCGGCGCCGAGGCCCAGCTGGGTCGGCAGCCAGGCCACCAGCTCCTTGGAACCGACCACGGGCAGCACGTTGGCGTGCGCCAGGTCCCGGGCGCCCAGGCGGCGCCCCGCCCAGCCGGTCAGCGCGTCGCGCAGCGCGGGGGTGCCCCACACGGTGGGGTAGCCGGGGCTGTCGGCGGCCTCGGTCAGCGCCTTCTGGATCAGGGCCGGCACCGGGTCCACCGGGGTGCCCACGGACAGGTCGACGATGCCGTCGGGGTGAGCGGCGGCCGTGGCCTTGTACGGCTCGAGCCGGTCCCAGGGGAAGACGGGGAGACGGGAAGAGACAGGGCTCACGGTGATCGGTTGCTCACTCTCTGGCTCGGTACTCGCTCGCGGGAAGAGCGGAGGAACGGACGCGGCCCCGCACGGCGACGGGGCCGTACGGGGCCGGGGCTGTGCGCCGCCCGGGGTCAGTGACCCTCACCCATGGGGGGCAGCGCGGCGATGAAGGGGTGGTCCCGCTCGATCAGGCCCAGCTTGGAGGCACCACCGGGCGAACCGAGCTCGTCGAAGAACTCGACGTTCGCCTTGTAGTAGTCCTTCCACTCCTCCGGGGTGTCATCCTCGTAGAAGATGGCCTCGACCGGGCAGACGGGCTCACAGGCACCACAGTCGACGCATTCGTCCGGGTGGATGTACAAGGACCGGGAGCCCTCGTAGATGCAGTCGACGGGGCACTCCTCGATGCATGCCTTGTCCTTGACGTCGACACAAGGCTCTGCGATGACGTAGGTCACGCTGTCGTTCCTCCTCGGTAAGGGGTCACCTCGCGCGGGAGCGCGGCGTCGTCGATGCCCACACCTAGTATCTCCCTCCCCGGGCACATGACGAACAAGAGGGGCGAACAGAGCTGTGGAATTCACCACGCGCGGACGGCTTGAGGTCCGGATCACCACGGCAGATGTGGGGAAAAGGGTCTCTGTACGGAAACTGAACGACTCCCCGGGGTCACCGGAGCGGTTCACCGACGCGGTCGGCGTGCTGACCTCCTGGGAGGGCGGTGTGCTGCGGATCACACGACGGTCCGGGGAGGTCGTCGAGGTGCCCGAGTCCGCGCTCGTCGCGGGCAAGGTCGTCCCGCCCGCGCCGCCGCGCCGGCGGGGTCCGGCGGCGACCGTGCGCGAGCTCCAGCTGATCGCCTCGCGCGGCTGGCCCGCCCGCGAGACCGAGTCGCTCGGCGACTGGACCCTGCGCGCGGCGGGCGGCTTCACCACGCGCGCCAACTCGGTCCTCCCCCTCGGCGACAGCGGCCTGCCGCTGCCGGAGGCGGTGGAGCGGATCACCGACTGGTACGGCCGGCGTGGCCTGCCCGCCACGGTCCAGATCACCACCGGCGACCCCGCGCGCGACGAGGAGCTGGACGCGGAGCTCGCCCGGCGCGGCTGGACCGGCGAGCGCTACGCCCTCATGCGCACGGCGCCCCTCGCCCCGATCGCCGACCTCCCCCATCGCCTGAACGGCATGGGAGGTGCCCCCATGCCGGACACCGGTGACGTCCTCCTGACCCGCGAGCCGGACCCGGCCTGGGTGCGCGCGTACGGGCGCGAGGGCGCCGACGCGCCCGACGCGACGGCCGTGCTGACCGGCGGGCCGTCCGTGTGGTTCGCGACCGTCCCGGGCGACGACGAGGGCCCCGCGGCCATGGGCCGCTGCGTGGTCGACGGTCGTTGGACCGGCTTCGCCGCCCTGCACGTCTCCCCCGCCCGCCGCCGTCAGGGACTGGGATCCCTGGTCATGGCCGGGCTGGCCCGGCAGGCCCTCGCGGAGGGTGCCTCCGCCGCGTATCTGCAGGTCGAGGCCGACAACGGCGCGGCCGCGGCGCTCTACGACGAGCTGGGCTTCACGACCCACCACGCCTACCACTACCGCCGCGCGCCACAGCGGTAGCCACAGGCGCACCATGGAAACCGACGGCATGCACCAACACCGCCCCCAGCGGGTACGAGGCTCGGTATGTACGACACCACGACCCGGCACCGCCGCTTCGCCCGTGCGGCCCGCGAGTCCCGCCCGGACCTGGCGCTCCTGTGCCTGCTGATCGCGACGGAGGCCCGCGCGGCACGGGCCGGGGTGGACACCGCCACCCTGGACGCCGGCCCGGACGGGACCGTCGACGGGACCGCGGACGACGCCGTGGAGGACGCCGCCCCGGACCCGGACGAGCAGCGGATCGACGCCGCGCAGATCGAGCTCGACCGGCTCACCGGGATGCTGCCCGCGCTGGGGCGCGGCGCCGAGCCCCGGCAGTGGGCCGAGGCGCTCGCCGCCCTGCTCGGCGAGCGGTGTGGCTTCCACGGGCTGCCCGCCGACTACCGGCGGCTGGAGTCCTCGCTGCTCGACGAGGTCCTGCAGCGGCGGCGGGGGCTGCCGATCCTGCTGTCGGTGGTCTGGCTGGAAGTCGCCCGCCGGGCGGGGGCGCCGGTGTACGGGGTGGCCCTGCCGGGGCACTTCGTCGTGGGCTTCGGCGATCCGCACGGGCGGCACGTGCTCGCCGACCCGTTCGACGGCGGGCGGATCCTCTCCGAGGAGGAGGCGGGCCTGCTCGTCGCGGGCGCGACGGGGGCGCCGCTGGCGCCGTCGATGTTCTCCCCGGCGGATCCGCTGGAGATCGTCCTGCGCGTGCTCAACAACATCCGCGCCTGGGCGGCCGCCCGCCCCGAGCGCAGCGACGTCCAGCTGTGGGCGGTGGAGCTCTCCCTGCTCCTCCCCAGCCACCCCGCCCAACTGCGCTACGAGCGCGCCGAGCTCCTCGTCGAGCGCGGCGACTTCGCGCGCGGCGCGCGGGAGCTGGAGGAGTACGCGTCGGTCATCGCCGCGCTCGAACCGAGTGTGGCCGAAACGGTCCGCCACCAGGCGCTCGCCGCGCGGGCCATGCTGAACTGAGGGGGTACGCCGGCGGCACCGCAAAAACTGCGGCGCAGCCCCCGGTCTACAGCCAGCCCTTGTCGCGGGCGATGCGGACCGCTTCCGCGCGGTTGCGCGCGCCCGTTTTCTGGATCGCGGTCGAGAGATAGTTCCGCACCGTGCCGTGCGAAAGGTGCAGCGCCTTCCCCAGCTCCGCGTTCGTGGACCCGTCCGCGGACGCGGCCAGCACGGCCCGTTCGCGGTCCGTCAGCGGGTTCGCGCCCTCCGCGAGGGCCGCCGCGGCGAGCGTGGGATCGATGACGCGCTCCCCCCGCAGCACGCGCCGCAGCGCGTCCGCGAGCCGCGCGGCCGGCGCGTCCTTGACGAGGAAGGCGTCCGCACCCGACTCCATGGCCCGGCGCAGATAGCCGGGCCGTCCGAAGGTCGTGAGGATGACGACCTTCAGCCGCGGCAGCTCCCGCCGCAGCAGGGCCGCGGCCTCCAGCCCGGTGAGCCCGGGCATCTCGATGTCGAGCAGGGCCACGTCGACCGGGGTGGCGCGGGCCGCGTCGAGGACCTCGTCGCCTCTGGCGACCTGGACGACGACCTCGATGTCCCCCTCCAGGCCGAGGAGCGCGGCGAGCGCCTCCCGGACCATCGACTGGTCCTCGGCGAGGAGGACGCGGATCGTCTGCTGCGGCTGTGCTGTCACAGCAGGACAGGGTAGGCCGCCCGCCACGGCGCCGCTCAGTGGCTGCGCTCCCTCGGAGCCTCCGGTTCCGTCACGGCGGCGGGCCGGGACAGCGGCACGCAGGCCCGGAGCAGGAATCCGCCGCGGGCCCCCTGGCCGGTCTCCAGGCGGCCGTTGGCGAGGGCGAGGCGCTCGGTGAGGCCGGTCAGGCCGTTGCCGTACGGCCCGGCGGGGCCCCGGCCGTCGTCGGTGACGGTCAGGCACAGGTCGTCCCCGGACTCGGCGAGAGCCACCTCGCAGCGGCGCGCCCCGCTGTGCCGTACCACGTTGGTGACGGCCTCGCGCAGCGCCCAGGCCAGGGCGCCCTCCGCGTCGGGGGCGAGGTCGGGGAAGGTGCCGGCGGCCCGGCCGAGGTCGGCGTTGACGCCGGCCGCCGCCAGGGCGGTGCGCGCCCCGGCGAGTTCCGCGTCCAGGGTCGGCCGGCGGAAGCCGCTGACCGCCTCGCGGACGTCCACCAGCGCCTGCCGGCTGACCCGTTCGATGTCGGCGACCTGCTGGGCCGCCTCCTCGGGCCGCTCCGGCAGCATCCGCCCGGCCAGCTCGCTCTTGAGGGTGATGAGGGAGAGCGAGTGCCCGAGCAGGTCGTGCAGGTCGCGGGCGAGCCGCAACCGCTCCTCGTTCGCGGCGAGGTGGGCGACGGTCGCACGGGCCTGGCGCAGCTCCCGCATCGTCCGGCCCATCTGCACCACGGCAATCATGGCGGCGCCGCCCAGCAGGGTGGGCAGGACGAGCAGCAGCAGTTCGGCGATGCCCGCGCCTTCGAGCAGGCCGAGCCCGAAGACGCACAGGGCGATGAAGGGCACGGTCCGCAGCCCCCACTTCAGCGGCAACAGCACGCCGCTGGAGATGGAGACGTAGACGAGCAGCACGGTCCAGGGGCGGCCGAGGGTCAGCGACAGCGTCACCGCCAGCACGAACAGCTCGGCGAGCAGTCCGACCTGCCAGCGGGCGAGCTCCTCGCCCCGCCGGCCCAGCACGAGGACGAAGTAGGAGAGCACGAAGGCGGTCAGCCCGGCCCAGCCGAAGGCGGTCGCGACGGTCGTGTGCCGTCCCGCCGTCAGGTCCTCCACCGCGTAGTAGAGGTACGACATGTACAGCACGGTCCAGCAGCTCTTGGCCACCAGCTGGCGCAGGTCCTCCGGCGCCCGCCCGACCTGGATGAAGGCACCGGCCGCGGCCTCTTCCACGCGCTCGCTCATACTCGCAGCCTCAGCTCTTGTGCGTGTCCTTGCGGTACATCCACGCTGCCACACCGGCGAACAGCACCAGGTAGAAGAAGAGGATCACCAGGTCCTTCGCCCCCGGGGCGTCCCCGCGCTCGATGGCCTGGCCCAGGCCGGCGTAGGCATGGGTGGGCACGTACTCGACGATGTTCCGCAGCCACTGCGGGAACTGACTGGCGGGGAACCAGAGGCCGCCCAGCGCCGCCAGCAGGAAGTAGACCGCCATGGCCAGGGGCCGCACCGCGTCCCCGGTGGCCGTGTAGCCGATGGCCACGCCCAGCGCCGCGAAGACCAGGCTGCCCGCCCAGATCACGCCCAGCAGCGAGGCCCACTGCCAGGCGTCCAGCCGGACGCCCTTGGACACGGCGGCGACCAGGAAGACGGCCACGATGGCCGGCAGTGACACCACGGACGCCGAGGTCATCTTGGACATCACGTAACCGTGGCCGGGCAGCGAGGTGAGGCGCAGCTGGCGGACCCAGCCCTTCTCGCGCTCCTTGGCGATCCGCTCGGCGTTGCCGATGAGCACCGAGGTGAGGGCGCCGAAGGAGGCCATGGAGACCATGTACAGCACGGGGAAGGTCAGCTTGCTGTCGCCGATCGTCTCGTCGCCCTTGACGCTGGCGGTGAACACCAGGTACAGCATCGCCGGATAGAGCACCGAGAAGAACATGAACTTCTTGTTGCGCAGGGTGCGCAGGATTTCCAGCTTGATCAGCGTGTTCATCGGTTCGCCTCCTCGGCGGTAGCGGCGTCGGTGATGGCGATGAACGCCTGCTCCAGACCGAGGCCGGCGACCTCGAGGTTGCGCGGGTAGAGGCCCAGCGAGTAGAGCGCGTGCACGGTGGCGTCGGCGTCGTGCGACTGGATGCGCACGGTGCGGCCGGATATCTCCAGCGAGGAGAGGAAGGGCAGCTCGCGCAGGGCGGCCTCGCCGATGTGCCCGTCCAGGTCGAAGACGATCCGCCGGGCACCGGCCTTGGCCTTGATCTCGGCGGCCGAGCCGTCCGCGATCACCCGGCCGCGGTGCAGGACGACGACGCGGTCCGCGATCGCGTCGGCCTCCTCCAGGTAGTGCGTGGCGAAGAGGATCGCGCGGCCCTCGTCCGCCTGCTTCCGCATCGTGCCCCAGAACGCCTGGCGGGCGCTGACGTCCATGCCGGTCGTCGGCTCGTCGAGGACGATCAGCTCGTTCGCGCCGGCCGTGGCGAGCGCGAACCGCACCCGCTGCTCCTGGCCGCCGGAGAGCTTGTTGACCATGCGGTCGGCGATCTCGGTGATCCCCGCCTGCTCCATGACCTGCTCCACCGGGTAGGCCCTGCGGTGCAGGTTGCACGCCAGCCGCACCAGCTCGCGGACCTTGACCTCCTCCATCAGGCCGCCGCTCTGGAGCATGGCCCCCACCTTGCCCTGCTCGATGGCCCGCTGCGGCGAGGTGCCGAACAGCCGGACGCGGCCGGCGTCCGGGTTGCGGAGCCCCAGCAGCAGGTCGAGGGTGGAGGACTTGCCGGCGCCGTTGGGGCCGAGCAGGGCGACGGTCTCGCCCGGGTAGAGGTCCAGGTTCAGGTCCGCCACGGCACGTACGGTGCCGTAGCTCTTGCTGACGTTCTCGAAGCTGACCACGGGGGCGCCGGTGTGGCGCCCTTCCCCCGTGTAAGCACTTGCTGTAGTGGTCATGCCGACAATCTTCGCCGCCCGGCGGCGGCACGGGCAGTGTCGGTCGTCGTGACCTGAGGATGACAGATGTCATGTCCGGCCTGATGCGGGCGAGCCCCCGTGCCGGGTGGGGCACGGGGGCTCGCCGGCGGCGGTGCGCCGGGGCTCAGCCGCCGTTGACGTTGATCACGCCGACGCGCTCGGCGGGCGTCTTGCCGAGCAGCGCCTTGCGCAGCGCGCCGACGACGTCCTGCGGGGTGACGGGCTTCCTGGTGCCGTCGCCGCGCTGGATGAGCACGCCGTTGAACGCGCTGCCGTACAGCTCCTTGACCGCGTCCAGGTCGTAGTTGTCCACGAGCTTGCCGTTGACCTCCTTGACGGAGAGGATCTTCGGCAGCGAGCGCTCGGGACCGAACTGGATCTTGTGTGCCGGGTCGGTCTGCACGGTGACCAGGCCGGACATGGCGGGCTCCGCGAAGCTCTTCATCATCCGGTCGACCTCGGCGTTGCTCACCTTGGGCTGCTGGTCGGAGCTCGGCAGCTCGACGGCCTTGTCCTGGCCGGTGGCGGCGCGGTCGCGGTAGGCGCCGGAGACGGCGGCGACCGCCTTGTCCACGTCCAGCCCCTGGTGCGGCTTGCCGTAGACGGCGACGGCCTTGCCCGGCTCGAACTTGATCGTGCCGTCCTGGGAGACGCCGGTCTCCCCGGCGAGCCGCTTGAGCGCGTCCGCGATCTTCTCCTCGTCCGCGACGACGGTCGGCTCCGCCTTGCGCGTGCCGCCGACGAGCGAGCCGATGACGGTGAGGGGGTTGTAGTCCCGCCCGGCGGCCGCGCGCACGGTGGCCTGCGTGTCGATGGACAGACCCGCGACGGACGGCTTCAGCTCGCCCGTCTTGCCGCCGACCGTCACCTTCAGCGGCGCGGTCGCGCGGTCGCCGAGGGCGGAGTCGAGCTTCTGCACGGCCTGCTCCTTGGACATGCCGCCGATGCCCACGCCGAGGACGGTGGTGCCGTTCGGCACGTCCGCGTGGTCCAGCAGCAGCCCCGCCCCGTAGGCCAGTCCGACGAGGCCGACGATCGCGCCGCCGGCCAGGACGAGCTTGGAGCGGCCCTTCTTCTTCGGGGCGCTCTTCGGCGCGCTCTTCGCCGCCGCGGGCTTCGGCGCGGGCGGCTTGGGCACGGCAGGCTTGGGCACCGCCTGCTTGGGCGCCCCGGCGTCCGCGGGCGCCGCCGCGGCGGGCTTGGGCTTGGGCACGGGCACGCGGGGCGCACCGCTGTCTATCGGCCCCTTCCGCGCGGGGGTGACCGGCGGCACGCCGCTGACGAGCGCCTCGCCGTTCGGCTGCGGCGCGGGCGCGGGGGCGGGGGCCTTGGGCCCGCGCTTCTTGCCCTTCCCCTGCGGGGGGCTGCTGGGGGTGCCGGGGGCCTGCGGGGTGCCCTGCGGGACGCCGGGGGCGGGGAACTGCTGGGTGGTCTCGACGCGGGTCCACCCCTGGCCCTTGCCCTGGCCCTTGCCGGGCTGCTGCTTCTTCTGCTGCTGCGGCTGCTCCGGCGCCGGTGCGGCGCCGGTCGCCGCGGAACCGACCGGCCAGTCGTCGACAGCACCGACCGCCGGACCGCCCGGAACCGGACCCGCACCGGTCGTCGAACCGT
>NZ_JBFAPH010000012.1:0-20276 GCF_040675635.1 Streptomyces sp. NPDC049577 | reverse complement strand
GTCAGCCGGCCACGGCGCACCACCGCCCATCGGGGCCCCCGGAACGGGGCCCGTGCCGGTCATCGCGGAATCGACCGGCCAGTCATCGACAGCACCACCCGGCACCGGACCCGCACCGGTCGTCGAACCGTCAGCCGGCCACGGCGCACCACCGCCCATCGGGGCCCCCGGAACGGGGCCCGTGCCGGTCATCGCGGAATCGACCGGCCAGTCATCGACAGCACCGCCCGGCACCGGACCCGCACCGGTCGTCGAACCGTCAGCCGGCCACTGCCCACCGGCGGAACCACCCGGAACCGGACCCGCACCGGTCATCGAACCGTCAGCCGGCCACGGCGCACCGGCGGGGGCGCCCGGGGCGGGGTTCGCGCTTGCCGCCGGGCCCTCCAGGAGGGGGTTGGGGCCGGCCGTCGGGTCGACCAGGAGCGGGTTCGCGCCGGTCGTCGACGCGTCGCCCTGCCACGGCGCGGCGCCGCCCGCCGGGGCGCCCGGCGCGGGAGCGGCCGCGCCTGTGGGTGCGCCGTTGCCCGGCGCGGCGTTGGTGCCACCGCGCACGGGGCGGCGGGGCAGGCCGGCGGTCGTGGACTGGTGGGCCGTGGAGCCGTTCGGCCGGGTGCGCGGTCCGGTCGGCGGGGCGGCCGGAGCCGGGGCGGCGGGCCGGGAAGCGCCCGGCTTGCGCGGGGAGAACCAGTCGCTGGTCTTCTCCTCGGCGTCCGGGCCCAGGGAGCCCGTCTCGTCCGGCACCTCGGCGGCGGGGGCCGCGGGAGCGCTCGGCTCGGCGGGCGCGCCGCTCTGCTCGGCACCCCGGCCGGAGGCCGCCGGGCTGCGCATGACGACCGGCGGGATGGGGCGCGAGCCCGGGATGTTGATGCGGATCCGCGTCGTCAGCTGAGTCTCGGTCTTGGGCCCCTCGGCCTTCGGACCCTCGCCGGAGGCGGAGGGGTACGCGCCTCCACGCCCCTGGGGCCCGGAGGACGAACTGTCAGATTCACGGCTCAAAGCAGGTTCTCCCGGTTACTCTTCGCCGCCCTCTGTGACCTCGCTTCGGGTCGCCCACTTGCCGGAGGCCAGGGGAGGCTCGGCGGCGCGCACCACCATACTGGGCAACCACGCGCACGCACTTGACGACCGCCGGACCATCCGGCGACGGTGAGCACGGCACACACGCGCGTACCCCGTGCCACCCGGGTGTCACCCGATCGGGGAACCGGGCGCCAGTCCAGGCGGAATGCGTCTCGTCACTTGCCAAGTCGGGCCGCAGGCCCGCCCGGTTGCGGCAGCTTCGGAATCGTGGCGCAGATCACAGCCACGGTCATGCCGCCCAGCAGGAAGATGTACGAGCCGAGCCCCGCGCCGAAGAGGAAGTCGCCCTCGGCCCGGGTGGCGGACAGCAGCAGCACGGAGACGAGCCAGCCCGCGCCGGGCGCCGCCCCGCCGATTCTGCTGCGGGTGGCCGTGGCCCCGCCGTGGCAGAGCCCGGCGAGCGCGAGCAGGGCGAGCAGCAAGCCGCCCGGGAACCAGCCGCCTTGGACGAGCGCGCCGGCGACCCCGACCACGAAACCGAGGACGGCGAGCCCCGCGTACGCGGCGAGGCGCCCGGCGCTCAGGGGAGTCGTGAGGCCACTCACCGAGCCACCCCCGTACCGGACATCGCGCCGTTTTCCGTGTCGAGTCCGGCGAAGAGGTCGTCCTCGCGGCCGTGCTCACCCGGCGCGCCGGCCGTGCCCCGCACGAGCCGGTAGTACTCGACGGCGAAGAGCGGCTGACCCAGGTCGTTGGAGAGCGCGAAGAAGGGGCCGTCCACGGCGATCTGCGTGACATGGGCCCGCATGGCGGCGGCCTTCGCGGGCGCGTACGCGGTGGTGTCGATGGCGGCGGTCACTTCCTCGTCCGGCAGGACGCCCGGCACGTCGGCGGGCGAGGCGACACCGGGGAAGGAGATCTCCTCGCCGGCCTCGCGCAGCCGCGCGAAGCCCTCCTCGACGACGGAGAGCGGCACGCAGTTCCAGTAGACCTTGGCGATCCGGTGGGGTTCGCCCAGATCCCGGCGGAACGCCGGTTCCGCGGCGAGTTCGGCGGCGCGCATGGCGACGCGGTGGGCCTGGATGTGGTCGGGGTGACCGTAGCCGCCGTCGGGGTCATAGGTGACGAGGACCTGCGGGCGCACCTCGCGAATCACCTCAACGAGGGACGCGGCGGCCTCGTCGACGTCGGCCCGCCAGAAGCAGCCGGGGCGCTCGTTCTGCGGGGCGCCCATCATGCCGGAGTCGCGGTAGCGGCCGGGGCCGCCGAGGAGGCGGTGGTCGGTGACCCCCAGCTCCTTCATGGCGGCGGCGAGTTCGCCCCGCCGGTACGCGCCCAGGGTGTCCTCCCGGTCGGCGGCCAGATGGGCGAGCCCGGGCGGGATCACCTCGCCCTCTTCGCCGAGCGTGCAGGTCACAAGCGTGACGTGGGCACCCTCGGCGGCGTACTTGGCCATGGTCGCGCCGTTGTTGATCGATTCGTCGTCCGGGTGCGCGTGCACCAGGAGCAGCCGGCGGCCGGGAAGGTCGGTCATGGCACCAGCCTACGAGGACCGGCCGGGCCCGGCCGGTCGCCCCTAGAACTTGATGTTGCTGATCATGCCGGTGACCGACGTCGTGAGCTGGTGGATCGTCGGCCCCACGGACGAGCTGGCGAGGTAGAACCCCAGCAGCACGCAGACCGCGGCGTGGCCCGCCTTCAGGCCGGACTTCCGGCAGAGCATGAAGACGACGATCGCCAGCAGCACCACTACGGAGATCGAGAGTGCCACAGCGGTTCACCTCCAGGGACGCACGGTCGGACGGCATGAAGCAACGGCATACATCAGCGGCATACGCGACAGGCGTACGACGGCATACCCATGCCCGCCGGAGGTCGGACATACGCATGCCACGGACGCCATACCCACTATGTGCGAGCGATCATAACTTTCCGTGCGTGCGCATGACTCGGTGCACAGGAGCAAAACCGGGGCGCACGGCGAGTTCTCGCCTAACCAGGTGCACCGCGTGGTACAGGACCGTAGGCTCCGGGTCCATGACCGCTCAGCTCTCCTTCCCCCGTCAGTACGCCCGTACCCAGCGCTTTTCGCTCGGCGCGCCCCGTGCGTTCACCGTGTCCCCGGACGGCTCGCGTGTCGTCTTCCTGCGCTCGCGCGGCGGCACCGACCGGACGGGCGTGTTGTGGGTGCTGGACCTCGACTCCGGGCGGGAGTACCCGGCCGCCGATCCGGCCGTGCTGCTGGGCGGCGCCGACGAGGAGCTGTCGGCCGAGGAGCGGGCGCGGCGCGAGCGCACCCGCGAGGGATCGGCGGGCGTGGTCGGCTACGCGGTCGACGCCACGGCCGAATTGGCGGCGTTCTCCCTGTCGGGGCGGCTCTTCGTCGCCGAGCTGCGCGGCGGCACGGCACGCGAACTGCCCGTGCCCGGGCCGGTCGTCGACCCGCGCCCGTCCCCCGACGGCCGGCACGTGGCGTACGTGACCGGGGGCGCCCTGCGCGTGGTGGGCGCCGAGGGCGGCGGCGACCGGGTGCTGGCGGAGCCGGAGGGCCCGACCGTCAGCTGGGGCCTGGCCGAATTCATCGCCCAGGAGGAGATGGACCGTTCGCGGGGCTTCTGGTGGTCCCCCGACGGCGACGTCCTGCTGGCCGCCCGCGCGGACGACGCACCCGTGCGCCGCTGGTGGATCGCCGACCCGGCCAACCCCGGCGAGGCGCCGGCCGAGATCGCGTATCCGGCCGCCGGCACCCCGAACGCCGAGGTGACGCTGGCCCTGCTCGGTCTGGACGGCTCCCGGACGGACGTCGAGTGGGACCGCGAGCGCCACCCCTATCTGGCCCGGGTGCACTGGTCCGCCGGCGGCCCGCCGCTGCTGCTCGTCCAGTCGCGGGACCAGCGCTCCCAGGCGTACCTGACGGTCGACACCGCCACGGGCGCCACGCGCGTGGTGTGCACCGAGCAGGACGGCATCTGGCTGGAACTCTTCGCCGGGGTGCCGGCCTGGACGCCGGACGGCAGGCTCGTACGGATGTCGGACGAGTCCGGCGCGCGGGCCCTGGTGGTGGGCGACCGGACGCTGACCGGGCCCGAGTTGCACGTCTGCGCCGTGCTGGACGTCGCGGAGGACGACGTGCTGATCGCCGCGTTCGCCGGCCCGGAGGCGGCGGAGCCGGAGACGGGCGAGATGCACCTCTACCGGGTCGGCGAGCAGGGCGCCGAGCGGCTGACCCGCGAGCCGGGCCGCCATTCCGCGGTGCGCTCGGGCGCGGTCACGGTGCTGGCGTCGGCCTTCCCGGACCGGCCCGGGGCCGAGGTACGGGTCGAGCGCGACGGCAAGCAGATCGCCACCGTCGGCTCGTACGCCGAGACGCCGGTGCTGACCGCCCGCGCGCACCTCACACGCGCCGGCGCGCGCCGCATCCCGTGCGCCGTCCTGCTGCCCACCGGCTACACCGAGGCGGACGGTCCGCTCCCGGTCCTCATGGACCCGTACGGCGGCCCGGGGGCCGCGCGCGTGGTGGCCGCGCACAACGCCCATCTGACGTCCCAGTGGTTCGCCGACCAGGGCTTCGCCGTGATCGTGGCCGACGGCCGGGGCACCCCGCACACCTCGCCCGCCTGGGAGAAGGCCATCCACGAGGACTTCGCGGGCGCCACCCTCGACGACCAGGTCGAGGCCCTGCACGCGCTGGCCGGCGAGTACCCCCTCGACCTGGACCGGGTCGGCATCCGCGGCTGGTCGTACGGCGGCTATCTGGCCGCCCTCGCCGTCCTGCGCCGCCCCGACGTCTTCCACGCGGGCGTCGCGGGCGCGCCCGTCACCGACTGGCTGCTGTACGACACGCACTACACCGAGCGCTATCTCGGCCACCCGGACGAGCGGCCCGAGGTCTACGCCCGCAACTCCCTGATCACCGCCGCCGGCCTCTCGGAGGCGGCCGAGCGGCACCGCCCCCTGATGATCGTGCACGGCCTGGCCGACGACAACGTGGTGGCTGCCCACACCCTCCGCCTCTCCTCGGCGCTCCTCGCGGCCGGCCGCCCCCACGAGGTGCTGCCGCTGTCGGGCGTGACCCACATGACGCCGCAGGAGCAGGTCGCGGAGAACCTGCTGCTGTTGCAGGTCGACTTCCTGAAGCGGGCGCTGGAGCCCAGGAAGTAACCCCTCCGGTTACGGCACGGGCGCGGGCCGGGGGAATGGCAACCCCCCGGCCCCCTTGACGCTCCCGAAAACCATTGCGAAAGTCCCGCTCATCCAGAAGACGACGCTGGGGAGTTCGCCATGCCGAACGAGCTCGTCGGCCGCTCACCCGGCCAGCTGATGTGGCGCCGCTTCCGGCGCGACCGTTCCGGCGTCGCCTCGGCCTGCGTGGTGGTCCTCTTCTTCGTCGTCGCCCTCGCCGCCCCGCTGATCTCCGGGCTCTACGGCAAGAACCCCACCACCACCTACGGCCTGGACGAGCAGGGCCTGCTCAATGAGTTCGGCTACCCGGTCAGACCCAACGGCGGGATCTCCGGCCGCTTCTGGTTCGGCCTGGAGCCCACCCTCGGCCGGGACGTGCTCACCCAGCTCGTCTACGGCATCCGCACCTCCCTGCTCATCGCCACCGCCGCCACCGTGCTGTGCGTCCTGACGGGCGTCCTGATCGGCGTCACCGCCGGATACGCGGGCGGGCGCACCGACTATCTGCTGGGGCGGTTCATCGATCTGCTGCTCGCCTTCCCGAGCCAGCTGTCCTTCATCGCCTTCACTCCGGTCGTCTACTCGCTCTTCGTCAGCCCGGAGAAGGAGACACCCACCTATCTGCGCGTGCTGACGCTGATCCTGGTGCTGTGGGTGCTGGGCTGGATGGGGCTGGCGCGGCTGCTGCGCGGCCAGGTGCTGAGCCTGCGGGAGCGCGAGTTCATCGAGGCGGCGAAGGTCACCGGCGCCTCGCCGTGGCGCGTCATCAGCCGGGAGCTGCTGCCCAACCTCTGGACGCCGATCCTCGTCCAGGCGACGCTGATGCTGCCCGCCTTCGTCACCGTCGAGGCGGGACTCTCCTTCATCGGCGTCGGCATCGTGGAACCCACCCCCGACTGGGGACGGATGTTCGCCAACGGCGCCCACTACTACGAGAGCGACATCACCTACATCTTCTTCCCCGGGCTCGCGATGATCGCCTTCGTCGTCGCCTTCAACCTGCTCGGGGACTCGGTCCGGGACGCCTTCGACCCCAGGACCACGCGCTGAGAACCACCCACTGAACCGGTAAGTCGGCAAGTCGTCAGGCAGGCTACGGACAGGCAGGTGCATCCACCGATGACCGCTACGACGAGGTCCCCCAGGCACAGAGCCCGGCTGTCCGCCGTGGCCCTGGCGGCCGGAGCCCTGGTGCTCTCCGCGTGCAGCAGCGGTGGCGGCGGAGGGGGTGGCGGCGCGACGAGCCAGGGGCCGGGCGAGGACAAGAACAAGTCCTCGAACTACTCCATCGGCGGCAAGGACGACTCCACCGGCCCCGCCCCCGAGGTCGCCGGCGCCAAGAAGGGCGGCACCGTCACCGTCCTCCAGCGCGACGCCTTCAACCACCTCGACCCGGGGCAGATCTACTTCGCCGACGTGCTGGCGAACCAGATGCTCTACAACCGCAGCCTGACCACCTACAAGGTCGACGACCGGGGCCGGGTCAAGGTCGTCGGCGACCTCGCGACCGACGCCGGCCGCTCCTCCGACGGCGGGAAGACCTGGACCTTCACCCTGAAGGACGGGCTGAAGTTCGAGGACGGCTCGCCGGTCACCGCCCAGGACGTCCGCTGGGGCATCGAGCGGCTCTACGCCTCCTTCGAGACCGACGGCCCGCTCTACATCCCTCAGTGGCTCTCCGGCGACGGCAACGACTTCCGCAAGGCGCTGCCGGACGGCCCGTACAACGGCGGCCATCTGCCGTCCTCCGTCCTGGACACCCCCGACGAGAAGACGGTGGTCTTCCACTTCCGCGCGCCGCACGCCGACACCCCGTTCGCCACCGCCATGCCGAACATCGGCGCGGTGAAGAAGGACAAGGACACCCAGCGCAAGTACGACAACGCGCCCTTCTCCACCGGCCCGTACAAGGTCGCCGACTTCAAGGTGGGCAAGTCCCTCACCCTCGTCCGCAACGAGAACTGGGACCCGAAGACCGACCCGGTCCGCCACCAGTACGCCGACCGGTTCGAGATCAGCTTCGGCCACCAGTACGCCGACTCCACCCGGCGCTTCCTCGCCGACCAGGGCGCCGACAGGACCGCCCTGTCCTTCAGCAACGCGGTCGCGCCCGAGATGACCGAGAAGGTGCTGAACCAGGCCGACACCAAGGCGCGCCGCTTCGTGGAGGTCCAGCCGTACGTCGACTACATCAGCTTCAACACCAGCCGGCTCAAGGACGTCCGGGTCCGCAAGGCGCTCGCCTACGCGATGCCCAACGGGCAGATCGTCCAGCAGGTCGGCGGGGCGACCGGCGGGATCATCGCCGGCAACTACCTCTCCCCCGCCATGGACGGCTACCAGCCCACCGACCCGTACGGCAAGAAGGCCAAGCCCGCGGGCGACCCCGACAAGGCGCGGCAGCTGCTGAAGGAGGCCGGCAAGGAGGGACAGGAGATCGTCTACGCCTACCCCAACACCGACGTGCAGCAGAAGGTCTCCGTCGTCGTCACCCAGGCGCTGGAGCGCGCGGGCTTCAAGGTGCAGAAGAAGGAGATCGACTCCAACACCTGGCGGACCGCGATCGCCGAGGTGGACAACAAGTTCGACATCTACCGCACCTCCTGGGGCGCCGACTGGCCCGTCTCGGCGACCGTCGTCGCGCCGCTCTTCGACGGCCGGCAGATCGCGGACGGCAGCCAGAACTACGGCCATCTGAACGACCCCGCCGTCAACGCCGAGGTCGACCGCATCAGCGCGATCCCGGACGTGAAGAAGGCCGCCCCCGAGTGGCAGAAGCTGGCCGACCGGATCCTCACCGAGGACGTGCCCGGCGTCCCCACCTTCTACAACCTGCAGTTCTCCCTTTGGGGTTCGGGGCTGGGCGGGGTCCGCTACCACCCGGTCTACGGGACGGTCGACCCGACCGGCGTGTACGTGAAGTAGCGCCATGCTGAGATTCCTCGCCCGCCGCGTCCTCGGCGCGATCGTCATCATCCTGCTGATCAGCGCGATCACGTTCTTCCTCTTCTTCGCGCTGCCCTCCGAGCCGGCCCTGATGTCCTGCGGGAAGAACTGCACCCCGGACGCCCTGGCGGTCATCAACAAGAACCTGGGCCTCGACCAGCCGGTGCCCGTCCAGTACTGGCACTACATGGCCGGCATCTTCGCCGGCCGTGACTTCTCCGTGGGCCACTGCCCGGCGCCCTGCTTCGGCTACTCCTTCTCCAACCAGCAGCCCGTCTGGGGCACGATCGTCGACCGCTTCCCCACCACCCTGTCCATCACGCTCGGCGGCGCGGCCGTCTTCCTCGTCGTCGGCGTGGGCATCGGCATGATCGCCGCCGCGTTCCGGGGCACCTGGATCGACAAGCTCTTCAGCTCGCTCTCCCTCATCGGGAACTCGCTGCAGATCTACTTCGTCGGCGTCATCGCCCTCGCCGTCCTGGTCAGCGGGCTGCACTGGATGGACAACCCCGCGTACCACCCGATCACCCAGGACCCCGTCAAGTGGTTCACGGGGATGATCGTCCCCTGGCTGGTGCTGTCCATCATCTTCATCGCCAACTACAGCCGCATGACCCGCTCCCAGATGATCGAGCAGCTCGGCGAGGACCACGTCCGCACCGCCCGCGCCAAGGGGCTCGGCCGCCGCACCGTCTTCCTCCGCTACGCCTGGCGCGGCGCGCTGGCCCCGATCGTCACCATCTTCGGCATCGACCTCGGCTCGCTCTTCGGCGGCGCGATCATCACGGAGTTCACCTTTAGCCTGCACGGGCTCGGCCGGCTCGCCGTCTCCTCGGTGAGCGAGACCGACCTGCCGACGCTGATGGCCGTGATGCTCGTCGGCTGCACGGCGATCGTCGTGGCCAACATCGTCGTCGACGCCGCGTACGCCGTCATCGATCCGCGCGTGCGGCTCGCCTAGCCCGTTCGGAGGCCGCTGTTGCCCGCATTCCTGTCCGTGCAGGACCTGTACGTCCGCTTCCGCACCGAGGACGGCGTCGTACAGGCCGTCGACGGCCTCTCCTTCGAGCTCGAGCGCGGCCGCACCCTCGGCATCGTCGGCGAGTCCGGCTCCGGCAAGTCCGTCACCAGCCTCGCCGTGCTCGGGCTGCACGACCCGCGCACCAGCGAGGTCCGGGGCCGGATCCTGCTGGACGGGCAGGAGCTGACGACCGCCTCCGAGTCCGCCCTGGAGAAGCTGCGCGGCGACAAGATGGCCATGATCTTCCAGGACTCGCTCACCGCGCTCTCGCCCTACTACACCGTCGGCCGCCAGATCGCCGAGCCCTACCGCAAGCACACCGGCGCGTCGCGCCGTGAGGCCCGGCAACGGGCCGTCGAGATGCTCGCACGCGTCGGCATCCCGACCCCCGCCCTGCGCGTGGACGACTACCCGCACCAGTTCTCCGGCGGCATGCGCCAGCGCGCCATGATCGCCATGGCGCTGGTCTGCGACCCGGAGCTGCTGATCGCCGACGAGCCGACCACCGCCCTCGACGTCACCGTCCAGGCCCAGATCCTCGACCTGCTGAAGGACCTCCAGCAGCAGACCGGCTCCGCGATCGTCCTCATCACCCACGACCTCGGCGTCGTCGCCCACACGGTGGACGACCTGCTGGTCATGTACGCCGGCCGCGCCGTCGAGCGCGGCACCGCCCGCGAGGTGCTGCGCACGCCCCGGCACCCCTACACCTGGGGGCTGCTCGGCTCCATGCCCCGCCTGGCCACCGACGCCGACCAGCCCCTCGTGCCCATTCCCGGCTCCCCGCCGAGCCTGCTCGACCCACCACCGGGCTGCCCGTTCCATCCGCGCTGCCGCCACACCGCCGAGGTCGGCGGCGACCGCTGCCGCACCGAGCGCCCCACGCTCGGCCCCGGCCACGGCTCGGCCTGCCACCTCCCGACGGAGCGGACCCGATGACCGACCTCCTCACGGCCCAGGGCCTGACCAAGCACTTCCCCGTCCGGGGCGGCTTCCCCGTCCGCCGCACCGTCGGCGCCGTCCAGGCCGTCGACGGCATCGACCTCGCCGTACGGGAGGGCGAGGCGTTCGGCCTCGTCGGCGAGTCCGGCTGCGGCAAGTCCACCACCGGCCGGCTGCTCACCCGTCTCCTGGAACCGACCTCCGGCCGCATCCTCTACCGCGGCGAGGACATCACCCACGCCGGCCGCCGGCAGCTGGCCCCGATCCGCTCCGAGATCCAGATGATCTTCCAGGACCCCTATGCCTCGCTGAACCCCCGTCAGACGGTCGGCCGCATCATCACCGGCCCCATGGAGATCAACCACATCACCCCACCGGGCGGCCGCGAGGCCCGCGCCCGGGAGCTCCTGGAGACGGTCGGCCTCAGCCCGGAGCACTACAACCGCTTCCCCCACGAATTCTCCGGCGGTCAGCGCCAGCGCATCGGCGTCGCCCGCGCGCTCGCCCTCGACCCCAAGGTCATCGTGGCGGACGAGCCGGTCTCCGCCCTCGACGTCTCCATCCAGGCCCAGGTCGTCAACCTCCTCAGCCGTCTGCGCCGTGAGCTCGGCATCGCCTTCCTCTTCATCGCGCACGATCTGGCGGTGGTCCGCCACTTCTCGCAGCGCGTCGCGGTCATGTACCTCGGCAAGATCGTCGAATCGGGCCCCCGGGACGCGATCTACGACCGCCCCCGCCACCCCTACACCCACGCCCTCCTCTCGGCAGTCCCCGAACCGGCGGACGCGGACCCGGGCGCCGCCCCTGCCCGGGAGCGCATCCGCCTGACGGGGGACGTCCCGTCCCCCATCGACCCCCCGACGGGCTGCCGCTTCCGCACCCGCTGCTGGAAGGCCCAGCCGCTCTGCGCGGAACAGGAACCCCCACTGGCCCCGGCCGGCGGGCCGGACCACCTGACGGCGTGCCACTTCCCTGTCGGCTGAACGGGGCCCCGGGCGGCCGTGCGCGTCAGACCGGCACGACCAGGCCGCGTTCGTGAAGCTTGGGCAGCAAACTGTGCAGGCAGGCTGCGGCCGTGCGGCCGCCGTTGCGCAGCAGTTCGGTCAGCGGGCCACCTTGGACGAGAAGGGTCCACCCGAGCGCGGGGCGATCGCCGTCCGCCTTGAGGAAGACCGTCATGCCGTGCTCCACCAGCCAGTCCAGGACCAGGGTGCCTGTTCCCTCGACGGGAAATTCCTCCTCGCTCACGGGCAGCCCGCCCGCACACAGCCGCGGAACGGCGAGACACAGACACTGACCGGCCGAGGCCCCCGCGGTCCGGATCCGTTCGCGCGATTCCTCGGGGGCTCCCATGCCAGGAAGGAGATGGAACTCCCACCGGGCTTCACCAGGGTTCGTTCGCCCGTCGGCCGAGATGATGGCGACCCGGCCCTGCTCGGCCAGCCGTTCCAGGAAGAGGAGAGCCGCGTCCTCCTCGAAGCCGGGACCGGGCTCCTCGGCCCTTGGGCAGCGCAGTCTTGTCACCGCGTGGTAGCCGCCGCGCTTTAAGTCGTTCACCAGCCGCCTTCCTCACACGTATCGTGCTTGTTCCAGCAATTTATTCGAACAGTCGGGGGTCGGGTGCGGGCCGAAGACCACACTTCCTGGGACCGGACGTTCCCGGTCAGGCATCTGCTGGTGCGCCAGGACGAGGACGACCGGGGCCGCCTCTGGGCACGCTGCGCGGGCGTCGAGGGCCTGTTCATGGACGACGTGCCACCTCCCCGGGAGGTGTTGACCCTGCGGGGATGCGCTCCGCTCGGACCGCTGCGCGAGGCGCTCTCCGCGACCCGGCCGCTGGGCGACGTATGCGTCGAGGTCTGGGACGACCACCAGCCCCTGCAGTGGTGGACCCTGGTTGACACCGTCGTCATCGCCTGCCGCCCGAACAGCGAGGATCCCTCGCTCGTCGACGTCACCGTGGGAGCCGGGGTCAAGGAGAAGGAGGTGTGGTCGCACGACCTGCCGCTGTCCCCGCGCTTCCGACTGTTCACGAGCAACACCGTCGCTGCCATACCCGCCGGACACTGCGCGGGTGTGGACGGCATGTTCGCCGAGCGGAAGGACCCGCCGCCGACTCCCATCGGGCTCATCGGCTGCGCACCCGAGGAGCCCCTGCTCGCCGTCCTGCGAAAACCACGTCGTTGGGAGCGCGACTGGGCCGGGCTGTGGACGCTCGATCGCAACGGCCGGAAGATGCACGAGCACATGGTGGGCCTGAGCATCACGAGCGCACGGCCCTCGGTGCTCGGGGGCACCCTGATCGACATCACACTGACCGCCGGCGGCGACGACAGACCCCCACTGGCCGCCCGGCCTGTATGGGCAGCCTGGCACGAGGGCATCCCCTCGACCCCGAATCAGTGGGCTCTCCACACCTCGCAGGGCCGAACCGCATGGCTCGACCTGACGGCCACCGGCATGAGCGAGCAGGGCCCCGACCGTTCGGGCGGCGTACACCACCTCGACGGCCGGTTCGTCACGGACGCACCCGGCCTGCACTGCGCGATGGCCGAGGCGCTGGTGGGACCGGGCCGCTACTTCGGGCGGGGTTGGGCCTCCTTCCAGGACTGCCTGCACGGCGGCTTCGGCATAGCCGCCCCGTTCACACTCGTCTGGCACGACGCCGACGTCGCCCGCAAGGCGCTGGCCGAGGAGATGTCCGACCCGGAACGCGGGCTGTCCTACTTCGAGGACGTCGTGCAGCTGCTCGAACGCTCTGGCGTCGAAGTCGTCCTGCGTTGAGTTCAGGCCTCGGCCTCGGCAGGCGCACCCCTGGCCCACAGTTCCTCGGCGTATTCCGCGAACCGGGTGAACAGCCCGTCAAAGCCGCAGCGCCGTAGGTGCAGCAGCGGCGAATCGTGGCCTCCCAGCGTCGCGAGGTGCGGTGTCACGAGCGCTTCGTCGTCGAAGCGGAGGACGGACAGCCCGTCTTGAGCCGGTCCCTGACCGCCTTCGGCCACAACATCGCTGCTTCCGCGTCGGCTGAACGGGGCTCCGGGCGGACCGTGCGCGTCAGACCGGCACGACCAGGCCGCGTTCGTGAAGCTTGGGCAGCAAACTGTGCAGGCTGCGGCCGTGCCGTCTTCTAGGGTCGTCCGTATGACGATCGACACTGAGGCCGACGGCTTGCTCTTCGAATCCCTCCGGGCGGACGCCCTCACCAGCCCGGACCAGCTGCGCGAGCTCTACCCGCAGCCGAACCCGAACGCGCTCCGCAAGGAGACCGACCGCCTGACCGAGGGGACCCGGGCGCTGATCGGCTGTTCCTCGCTGGTGTTCATCGGCAGTGCGGACGCCGAGGGCCGGGCGGACGTGACGCCGCGTGGCGGCCCGGCCGGGTTCGTCTCGGTGCTGGACGAGCGGACCTTGGTGATCCCCGACGCGACCGGCAACAAGCGGCTCGACACGATGCACAACGTGCTGCAGACCGGACGCGTAGGGCTGCTCTTCCTCATCCCCGGCCGCCCGACCACGCTGCGGGTCAATGGCCGCGCCTGCGTCTCGGCGCGCCCGGAGCTGCTCGCCCGACTCACTCCCGTTGGAAAACCGCCGGTCACGGCGATTGTGGTGCATGTCGAGCAGGTCTATCCGCACTGCCCGAAGTCGCTGATGCGCGCCAACGCCTGGCAACCGGAGCGGTGGGTGCCCGCTGACGCCCAGCCGACCAGCGCCGAGGTGACGCTGGCCCAGCTGAACCTGCCGGGCCTGACCATCGATCAGATCGAGGAGGCCGAACGGGAGTCACTGCGCCTGCGTTACGAGTGAATGCCTCGGTGACGCCCACACCGTCCGCCCAGCCGGACTCACTGTCAGTGCTCCGTGTCATGATGCGGACGCGTCCCAGGGGAGTGGGCCGCGGACTACTGATCGCCTGGGGGTTGGGGATGGGTACGGGTACCGGGGCGGACGGCTCGTCCAGATCCGACGAGGAGTGGGAGCGGTTTCTGCGCGAGTCGGTGGCGGGTGTCGCCGACGCGCCCAAGGAGCCGTCGGCGCGGGCCCGCGATGTGGCGAAGCGGCTGCGCGCGGAGTCCGGCCGCGGCGTGGAGGGCTGGCGCAGCTACACGCCCGCGCGGCCCAAGCGGCGCACGGGCTGGTACGTGGTCGGGCTGCTGGCCTCGCTGGTGCTGCTGGTGGTGGCGCTCGCGCCGGGGCGAATAGTGGACCTGTTCGCCGGAGCCGACTCCCCGGCGGAGGCGGCCCAACGTCCCACCAGGGACGAGCCGTTCCGGGGTTCGCCGGCGGCGAGCTGGGCGAGCGGAGTGGCGGGGATCACCGTGCCGAAGGCCGAGGCGGTCGGCTGGATGAGCGCGGCCGAGGTCGAGCAGGCCCTCGCCCGCAGCCGGGACTTCCTCGTCGCGTCCGGCCTGGACCGCGGGGTGCTGCGGGGCGAGAGGCCGGAGAAGGCGATCGCACTGATCAACCCGCACCAGAAGGACGTCCAAGATCTCCTGAAGACCGCTTTCCGAACCCCGAGCGAGAAGAACGACCCCCTCCTCCTCTTCAGCCGCTTCCAGCCCTCCCGCACCCACCTGGTCGGCGACGTCGTGAAGACCCGGGGCCGGCTCACGTACCGAGAGGGCGAGCGCGGCGCGCTCCTGGTGACCGCCGACGTCACCTTCGTCTACCCGGTCACCCGTGCGGACCCGGGCGGCGACGACGAGATCGTGCGCACGATCGTCCGGCGTGAGCTGGTCCTGAGCTGGGACGACCCCGCCAAGGTGATCACCGAGCCGGGCACGTTCTCGATCGTCTCGTACAAGTACGACATGACCAACGGCGGCTGCGGCGCCGCCACGGGCTACTTCACCCCGCCCTTCGGCACGGACCGCCGGGCGGACGCAGCCGGCACGGAGGTCGACCCGTACGACCGCAGCACGCCGGTCGGGCAGGGCAAGTCCTCCGGGGACGAGTGCGCGAGGGCGACGCGGTCCTAGCGGGCGGGCGGAAGACCACGCCGATTTCAGGCCTCGGGCTCGGCAGGCACACCCCTGGCCCACAGTTCCTCGGCGTGTTCCGCGAACCGGGTGAGAGCCACAACATCGCTGCTTCCGCTTCCAACGCTACGCAGGCATCGCGGAGCCCTCCTCCCCGGTCAGCCGTCATTCACGCATACGGGCGGTTTCTCCCCCGTCGATCGGGCGCAGCATCACACCGGCACCGAATGAGGTGTTATCTGACCATACGTCACCGCCGCACCGGACCGTCGTGAGGAGGAGCCCATGCGGGCACGCGCACGCGCGCACGGCAGGGGCCGGTGGGCGGTGTGCGGGGTGCTCGCGGTCGTGCTCCTCGCGCCGCTCACCGCCGCGTGCGGGAGCGGGGGCGGGGCCGGGCCGGGGTGGGTGCGGGCCTCCTGGGGGGATCCGCAGAATCCGCTGGAGCCCGCCAACACCAACGAGGTGCAGGGCGGCAAGGTCCTCGACATGGTCTTCCGGGGGCTCAAGCGGTACGACCCCCGCACCGGCGCCGCCGTGAACATGCTGGCGGAGAAGATCGAGAGCTCCGACCAGCGGACCTTCACCATCACCGTCAAGGACGGCTGGACGTTCAGCGACGGCGAGCGGGTCACCGCCCGTTCCTTCGTCGACGCCTGGAACTACGGCGCCCTGATCGACAACAAGCAGAAGAACGCCTCGTTCTTCGAGTACATCGACGGCTACGACAAGGTGCACCCGGAGAGCGGGGCGGCCACCGCGAAGACGCTCGCCGGGCTGTCCGTCAAGAGCGACCGGGTCTTCAGCGTCCGACTGCGGACCACGTTCTCCACCTGGCCCGACACCCTCGGCTACGCCGCCTACGCGCCGCTGCCCGGCGCGTTCTTCGAGCACCACGAGGCGTGGCTGCGCAAGCCGGTCGGCAACGGCCCGTACGTGATCGACTCGTACAGCCGGGGCTCGGCCATGCGGCTGCGCCGGCGGGAGGACTACCCGGGGCCCGACCGGGCCCGCAACAAGGGCATCGAGCTGCGGGTCTACACCGACAACAACACCGCGTACACCGACCTCCTGGCCGGCAACCTCGACCTCGTCGACGACATCCCCAGCGCCCAGCTGCGCAACGCGAAGAAGGACCTGGACGGGCGGTACATCAACCAGCCGGCCGGGATCATCCAGACCCTGGACTTCCCGATGGACGACAAGAGGTGGACGAAGAGCGGGATGGAGAAGGTGCGGCGCGGCCTGTCGATGGCCATCGACCGGCAGCGGATCACCGACCAGATCTACCGGAAGACCCGCACTCCGGCCACCGACTGGACCTCCCCCGTCCTGGGCGCGAAGGGCGGCTACAGCCCGGGCCTGTGCGGCGCGGCCTGTACCTACGATCCGCGGGAGGCCCAGCGGCTGATCCAGGAGGGCGGGGGGCTGCCGGGCGGGCATGTGACCGTCACCTCGAACGTCGACACCGGTTCGCACCGGGTGTGGATGGACGCCGTCTGCAACAGCATCAACAACGCCCTGCACCGGGACCGGGCGTGCACGGTCGACCCGGTCGGCACGTTCGCCGACTTCCGCAACCAGGTCGCGGGCCGGCAGATCACCGGCATGTTCCGCTCCGGCTGGCAGATGGACTACCCGCTGGTGCAGAACTTCCTCCAGCCGCTGTACTACACCGACGCCTCCTCCAACTACGGCAAGTTCAGCGACCCGGCCTTCGACAAGCTGGTCGACGAGGCGAACGCCGAGTCCGACCGGGCCAGGGCGGTGGCCACGTTCCGGGAGGCGGAGCGGATCCTCGCCCGGCAGATGCCGGCCATCCCGCTCTGGTACCAGAACGGCAGCGCCGGCTACTCCGAGGGCGTCACCGGCGTGGCGCTCAACTCCTTCAGCGTGCCCGTCTACGAGCAGATCGAGGTCGGCTGAGATGGGGCGGTACGTGATCCGGCGGCTGCTGCAGATGATCCCGGTGTTCGTCGGCAGCACGTTCCTGATCTTCTTCATGGTCTACGCCCTCGGCGACCCCGTCGCCGCGCTCTTCGGCGACAAGGCGCCCGACCCCGCCACGGCCGCCCGCATCCGCCACGAGCTCTTTCTCGACGAGCCGCTGTGGAAGCAGTACGCGCACTACATGGGCCAGATCCTCACCGGGGACTTCGGCACCGCCTTCAACGGGCAGCCGGTCACCGAGCTGATGGGCAGCGCCTTCCCGATCACGCTGCGGCTGACGCTCGTCGCCGTTGTCGTCGAGATCGCCGCCGGCATCGCGCTCGGCGTACTCGGCGGGCTGCGGCGCGGGCGGTCGGCGGACACCACCGTCCTGCTGCTCACCCTGATCGTGGTCTCCGTCCCGACGTTCGTCAGCGGTTACGTCCTGCAGTACGTCGTCGGCGTGAAGTGGGACGTCGTCACCCCGTCCGTCTCGCCCGAGGCGCCGTTCGACGAGCTGCTGCTGCCGGGCCTGGTGCTCGCGCTGACCTCGCTCGCGTACGTCACGCGGCTGACGCGTACGTCCATCGCCGAGAACCTGCGCGCGGACTACCTGCGCACCGCCGTCGCCAAGGGGCTGCCCCGCCACCGGGTCGTCGTCCGGCATCTGCTGCGCAACTCGCTCATCCCGGTGGTGACGTTCATCGGCACCGACATCGGCGCCCTGATGGGTGGCGCCATCGTCACCGAGCGGATCTTCAACATCCGGGGCGTCGGCTTCCAGCTCTACCAGGGCATCCTGCGGCAGAACTCGCCGACCGTCGTCGGCTTCGTGACCGTCCTCGTCATCGTCTTCCTGCTGGCCAATCTGATCGTCGACCTCCTCTACGCCGTGCTCGACCCGAGGATCCGCTATGCCTGAGCCCGCGCCGTACGACCCGGCGAAGGACGCCGTGACCCCTGCCGGCGCCGGCGGGGCGATGAGCATGGCCGGCAGCGACGCGGAGTCGCTGGAGCAGTCCCTGGCCCAGCCGCAGCCACCGCTGCCGGCCCCCTCGGGCCCGGTCCACCGCAAGCCGCGCAGCCTGTGGTCGGACGCCTGGCACGACCTGCGGCGCAACCCGGTCTTCATCGGCTCGGCCCTGGTCATCGTCTTCCTGGTCGTGATCTCCCTGTGGCCGGGGCTGATCGCGAGCGGCAATCCGCTGAGCTGCGACCTGGCCAAGGCGCAGGACGGGCCCGAGCCCGGGCACCCCTTCGGCTTCGACGCGCAGGGCTGTGACGTCTACACCCGTACGGTCTACGGCGCGCGTGCCTCCGTCACCGTCGGGCTGTGCGCCACCGCCGGGGCCACGCTGCTGGGCAGCGTGCTGGGCGGGCTGGCCGGCTTCTACGGCGGCTGGTGGGACGGGCTGCTCTCACGGCTCGCGGACGTGTTCTTCGGTATCCCGATCATCCTGGGCGGCCTGGTCTTCCTGTCGGTGGTGACGGGCAGCTCGATCTGGCCGGTCGTCGGCTTCATCGTGCTGCTCGGCTGGCCGCAGATCTCGCGCATCGCGCGCGGCGCGGTTGTCAGCGCCCGTCAGCACGACTACGTGCAGGCGGCGCGCGCCCTGGGCGCGGGCGACGGGCGGCTGCTGCTGCGGCACATCGCGCCCAACGCGGTGGCGCCGGTCATCGTCGTGGCGACGATCGCCCTGGGCACGTACATCGCGCTGGAGGCGACGCTCTCGTTCATCGGCGTCGGCCTCAAACCGCCCACGGTGTCCTGGGGCATCGACATCTCCAACGCCTCGACGCTCATCCGCAACGCCCCGCACATGCTGCTGTGGCCGGCGGGTGCGCTGAGCGTCACGGTGCTCGCGTTCATCATGCTCGGCGACGCGGTGCGCGACGCCCTCGACCCCAAGCTGCGCTGAGGAGCGGGCGGATGGCAGACCGGGAGACGACTTTGCTGGACGTGCGTGATCTGCACGTGGAGTTCCGCACCCGGGACGGCGTCGCCAAGGCGGTCAACGGCGTCTCCTACCGCGTCGCCGCCGGCGAGACGCTGGCCGTGCTCGGCGAGTCGGGCTCCGGCAAGTCCGTCACCGCGCAGGCCGTCATGGGCATCCTCGACTCGCCGCCCGGCCGGATCACCGGCGGCGAGGTCCTCTTCCGCGGCAAGGACCTGCTGGCCATGGGCGCCGAGACGCGGCGCCGGCTGCGCGGCGCCAAGCTCGCCATGATCTTCCAGGACGCGTTGTCCTCCCTCAACCCGGTGATGACGGTGGGCGCGCAGCTCGCCGAGATGTTCGAGGTCCATCAGTCCATGGCCCGCAAGGACGCCCGTGCGCGGGCCGTCCGTCTCATGGAACGGGTGCGCATCCCGGCGGCGAAGCAGCGGGTGAACGACTATCCGCACCAGTTCTCGGGCGGTATGCGTCAGCGCATCATGATCGCCATGGCGCTGGCGCTGGAGCCGGAGCTGATCATCGCGGACGAGCCGACCACGGCCCTGGACGTGACGGTCCAGGCCCAGGTCATGGACCTGCTCGCGGAGCTCCAGCGCGAGTACAACATGGGTCTGATCCTGATCACCCACGACCTCGGTGTCGTCGCCGACGTCGCGGACAAGATCGCCGTGATGTACGCCGGCCGCATCGTCGAGACCTCCCCGGTCCACGAGCTGTACCGCGCGCCCGCGCACCCGTACACGCGCGGGCTCCTGGACTCGATCCCGCGCCTGGACCGCAAGGGCCGGGAGCTGTACGCGATCAAGGGCCTGCCGCCAAGTCTCACGGCCGTCCCGTCCGGCTGCCCCTTCCATCCGCGCTGCCCGCGCGCCCAGGACGTCTGCCGCACGGACCGTCCCCCGCTGCACACCGTGGGCCCGGGCCGCACCAGCGCGTGCCACTTCTGGGAGGAGACCCTCCGTGACGACTGAGCCGGAGGCGCTGCTGGAGGTGCGGAACCTGGTCAAGCACTACCCGGTCACGCGGGGCATCGTCCTCAAGAAGCAGATCGGCGCGGTCCAGGCCGTCGACGGCGTCTCCATCGACCTGCGGCACGGCGAAACGCTGGGCGTCGTCGGCGAGTCGGGCTGCGGCAAGTCCACCGTCGCCCGGCTGCTGATGAATCTGGAACGCCCCACCGCCGGCTGCATCCGCTACAAGGGCGAGGACATCACGAAGTTGTCGGGGCGTGCGCTGAAGGCGGTGCGCCGGAACATCCAGATGGTGTTCCAGGACCCGTACACCTCGCTGAACCCGCGG